>NZ_JBBLZC010000127.1:0-544 GCF_037908215.1 Benzoatithermus flavus
ACGCGCGCGCCTTCGAGCGACAGGCCGCGTTTTTTCGCCGCTTCACGAATGCAAATCGTCACTCCTTTGGCCGTCGCCGTTTCCCGGCCATGCGAACCGCCGAGGACAAGCGGTTTCCCGGTGATGAAGCCCGGCGAATCGAACTCGCGGATGCGGCTGTACTCATCCATCATCCACGCCATAATTTGCGAGTTTGTAAACACATCCGGCGCCGGAATGTCTTTTGTCGGCCCTACGATTTGGCTGATAGCGCGCACGTAGCCGCGGCTTAAACGCTCCAGTTCGCGGAACGACATCGTGCGTGGGTCGCAGACGATCCCGCCTTTGCCGCCGCCATACGGCAAGTCGACGATGCCGCACTTTAAGCTCATCCAAATCGACAGCGCTTTCACTTCGCGCTCGGTGACGTCTGGATGGAAGCGCACCCCGCCTTTCGTCGGGCCGACGGCATCGTTATGCTGCGCCCGGTAGCCGGTAAAAATTTTCACCGATCCGTCATCCATGCGCACCGGAATGCGAACGGTCAGCACGCGGATCGGCTCTT
>NZ_JBBLZC010000128.1:0-540 GCF_037908215.1 Benzoatithermus flavus
CGGCTCGCGCTCGGGCCACGTCAGCGTGACCTCGGCCGGATGGACCTGCGGCATCGGCAGGATGGCCACCGCACAAGGAAGCTGGCGCTCGGCAAGGCCGCCGCGGAACTCGGCCGCCCCGCCCTACGCCGCGTCGGCCAAAATGCAGCCGAACCGGGCGCCCGCGGCCAGCACGCGGTCGATCTCGTCGAGGGCGATCCGCCACTTCGGCCGGTACCCGATCCCTTCTGGCGCACCGACACGCGCCAGCCGCTCGGCGTCGGCGCCCCAGCCCTCGGGCAGGAACAGCCGCAGCCCGATACGGACCGGCACCTCGGCCTTGGCCAGGGTGAGCGAGACCAGCGACTGGCAGTTGGCGCGCTTGCCGAGCTCGCCGCAGTACTGGCGCTGGACACCGACCGAGTGCCGCCCCGCTCGACCGGGGCGGCGATCACCGGCACCGCCGCCGGCCCACCGACGAGCCGGTCGGCGGCGCGCACCAGCTCGTCTTCGAGCGGGGCCGTGGCCCAGGGCGAGGTCGAGACGCAATGATGGAGCTGC
>NZ_JBBLZC010000129.1:0-540 GCF_037908215.1 Benzoatithermus flavus
TCGGAATGATGCGAAAGGGGTCATGAGCCGTTCTTATCATCCAAAGCGAAACCGCTTTGCGGGTGTTAGCACCTTGCCTGCGGCAGGTTGCTGTGGGGTCATCAAGCCCGTTCTCTCGCCCACTCTTGATAAGACGTATGCAATTTATCTTCTATCTTATCGTACATCATCAAAGGCAACAATCGTCATTGTTCGACTTCCGGTTGCTCGGACGTGACGCCGACATCTTTCCACGTCAGCTTCGAGCTCGGGTCAACCGTAAAGTTGGCGACACGGTTGTTGACCGCATAGATGGCGGAACGATACAACGTTGGGATGACCGGCACTTCTTCGTTCATTAGCTTTTGCCACTCGCTGTAAATTTTCCGGCGATACTCCTTGTCAAACGCCTGCTCGGAATGGCCTTTTTCCAGCAGCTCATCATTTTTCTCGTTCACCCAACGCGAGTAGTTGAACATGACGTTGCGGCCGTACAATCCGTACGGGTCGACGTCCGTTCCAGTTGCCCAAGCGGCGGCGTAGACATCCACTTTCGGATCG
>NZ_JBBLZC010000041.1:0-34843 GCF_037908215.1 Benzoatithermus flavus
AGCTGCACCCCGTTCAGCGCCTTCACCCCGGGAAAGGTCTTGGAAATGCCCCGCATCGCCAGAGTCGGAATGCGTGTGCCGTCGACGGCCATGTTCTCTTGTTCCCTGATCATGCTTGCAGCGATGTCGATGCAACGTTCGGTTGAAACCGAAACGAAATGGCGTCACTGCCTTGTTCGCCACAACAGCAGGCCGCCATCGGGACCGCCCAACAGAACTCAGCTAAACCACGCCGACTTCGAGAACCTGACTCATTCCCTTATGAGAAAATAAGGACCCAAAATCGGACGTCGTTTGGCTCGGATCTGACCATCGGAAATCTGCGAACATATGCAAGCATATTTTAGTATGTTTGCATGTCATTTGCCGTATAGCTGGTCAAACTCTGGCAATCCATTCGTCGTATTTATTCGGCATGCCTTCGATGTTTGTATTTGCCATGGATAGGTGTGCCGAATTTCGGCGACAACAGCAACCACACTGGCACCTATCAAAGCGGTTTATATTCTGAGGCTGGACTCTACCCTATGGATGGAAGGTAAAAACCAATAATTATAAAGCAAGCCACAGATGTTTGCAAGACGGTTTTTATTAACTCATCGTGAGTAAAATAATTAAGTATGTCATCTATACGAAAATGCTGGCAAGATTTTGATGCGAATTCATATCGGATTTTTCTTGCCTCAACCTGAACGGCGATGCAAGAGGCTAACGTCCAACGGGAGAAGGATCATGATCCGTGCCTGGCAGCAGTGGCTTCTGGCGACCTTGACGATCTCCGGCCTGACCGGCGCCGTTCAAGCAGGCGAGCATGTCGATTGGCTCGACGACGGCAAAGTTCTGCTCAAGCTCGGACCGGCCTACGGCGATGCGGTGATCGAGACCAGCCGTGACGAGCTCGGCAGCGCCTTCGGGCCCGAGACCAAGCCGTTCGCCGGCACCACGATTCGCATCCTCACCCAGAACGAAGGTCCGCACGGCGCCATCTCCGGACCGCTCACCGCCTTCGCCCCGGTGTTCGAAGAGCTCTCCGGCGCCAAGGTCGAGCTCGGGCTGGTGCCGGTCACCAATCTCTACGCCACCATGATGCTCGACCTGCAGCGTGGAGAGGGACGCTACGATGCGACCATCATCGCCGCCTACTTCTATGGCGAGCTGATCAACGGCAACTTCATCCGGCCGATCGGTGACCTGATGGCGAGCGGCAAATTCCCGCGCTGGAGCTACGATGCCATGCCGGGCGCCGTGCGGGCGCTCTATACCTGGAACGGCGAGGGCTACGGCATTCTGAACGATGCCGACGGCCAGGTGCTCTACTACCGGCGCGACATCCTGGGCGACCCGGCGTGGCAGGCCCGGTTCAAGGAGGCGCTGCATTACGACCTGCCGGTGCCGCCGCGAACCTGGCAACAGGTGCTCGACATCGCCCGCTTCTTCGACGGCAAGAACTGGGACGATGGCGATACCCTGCCCGACCGCGGCATGGTCATGCATCTCAAGCCCGGCGAGCAGGGTCACTATCACTTCCAGTCCCTGGCCGCCGCCTTCGCCATGACCCCCGGCGACAAGGTCGACCGCTACCACAACGTGTTCTGGTTCGATCCGGAGGATATGAAGCCGCTGATCAACAGCCCCGGTCACGTCGCTGCGCTGGAGATGCTCCGGGCCTTCAACGATACCGGTCCTGGCGAGCAGATCGGCTGGCGCCTGCCCGACGCCTGGAGCTACTTCCTGCGCGGCAAGGCCGTGTTCATGTTCACGTTCGGCGACCTCGGCGCGCTCTGCCAGGAGCGGGCCGTCTCGCGGGTGCAGGGCAAGTGCGGCGTCGCCCCCCTGCCCGGCTCGACGCGCCATTGGGACTATGCCGCCAGGCAGTGGGCCGAGACGCCGGAGCCGCAGCCGGTGGGCAACACCACCGGCGGCTCCTGGCATGGCGTCATCTCACGCCTCTCCAAGCAGCCGGAGGCGGCCTATGCCTTCTTGTCGCTGATGGCAATCCCGCCGGTGTCGTCCTGGAACGCGCAGCACGGCTGGACCGGCGTGAATCCCGGCTTTTCCTACGAGTTCCTGCCCCCCGACGGCACGGCGCGGCTCGAGGACTACATCAAGGCCGGCTGGGACCGAGCCGATGCCGAGGACTATCTTCGCGCCTATCATGCGACGTTCACGGCCCCGACTATGCTGCCTTACCTGCGGATCCGCGGGACCCCGGAATACTGGTCGGCGCTGGACAGCGGGATCGCGGCCGCCATGGGCGGGCGCAAGACGCCAGCACAGGCGCTCGACGACGTGGCGGCCGCGTGGGAGAAGATCACCAATCGGATCGGCCGGCAGCAGCAGCTCGAGCTCTATCGCGCCGCCATCGGCTACGCACCGGCGGCGGGAACGTCGGGCTGATGGATCTTCTCCTGCGGACCGACGTCGGGCGGGCCCGGGTCCGCCGCAGGATGGAAGCAGCCTACAGCGCTAAGCAGGGTTCTGTTGGCTGTCACGCATAAGTGGAATGGCTGGGCAAGGGTGGCACCGAGTCTTGCTCATGGCCGGACGACCTCAGGTGCACGCAAACGAGCAGCGGCTCGCAGCGCCGAAGGAGCTTGCACGCTCGGTGCTCCGCCCTCGGAGCAGTGGATATCTCTGCCGAGCTTCATGTGGGGCAGAAAGGTGGCGGATGACGAAGACGCGGCGGACGTTCACGGACGAGGTCAGGCACGAGGCTCGACCTTGCTCGAGAGCAGCGCTCGGCCGCAAGCCCGAGCGCTGCTCTGGCCGACATCCGTCGCCTGCACGCCCGGCACCGCGGCCGCTTGCCTATCGCGAGGGCTGTTACAATCGCCAGCGGCTCTACTCGGCTCCGGGCAGCCGCACGTCCGAGCGGGCCGAGCGGCTGGCAGCGCAACGCACGTGTCCGCTGGAACGGGGCAGGAGCTTTCTCGGCCGGGCTCCTCAGACCTTGCCCTTCCAGGGGACGAGCCGGCGTTCGAGCCAGCGCATCCCGAGGTCGAACAGGTAGGCGACGGCACCGATGATCAGGATGCCCATGATGACCACCTCGGTCACCAGGAACTCGGAGGCCGAAAGCACCATGTAGCCGAGGCCGGCGGTGGCGGCGACCATCTCGGCCGCGACCAGCGTGGTCCAGCCGAAGCCGATGCCGATCCGCATGCCGATCAGGATCTCGGGGAGAGCCGCCGGCAGGATCACGTTCCTGACAACTTGCGCCCGCGAGGCACCCATCGAATAGGCGGCATGGATCTGCTCGATCGCCACCGAGCGCACGCCGGCTCTGGCCGCGAGCGCCATGGGCGCGAAAATCGCGAGATAGATCAGGATGATCTTCTGCGTTTCGCCGATGCCGAACCAGATGATGGTAAGCGGCAGATAGGCGAGCGGCGGGATCGGCCGGTAGAACTCGATCGGCGGGTCGAAGATGCCGCGGAACACCCGATTCACACCCATGGCGATGCCGATCGGGATCGCGGTGACGCAGGCGAGCGCGAAGGCGCCGAACACGCGCGCGAGGCTCGCCCCCGCATGCTCCCACAAGGAGGCGCCGGCGAAGCCTTCGGCCAGCACCTTCTGGAACCGCGCCAGAATCGCCTCGGGTGCGGGCAGGAAGAGCGGCTTGATCCAGCCGGCATGGGTCGCGACCCACCACAGGACGAACAGCGTCAGCACGGTGACGACGCTGATGCCCGTGCTGCGGCCCGTACCCGGCGCGCCGTACGATTCGCCGGGCCGTGCCGCGGCCGGCTTGAACATCTGGCCGATGCCGACGGCCTTGAGCGTGGTCGCCATCACAAGGCCTCCCCTTCGCGCTCGTCGCGGTAGATGATGTCGAGGACGGTCTCGCGCATCTTGATGAACTCCGGCATCGCCTTGACGGCGCGGGCATGGCCGGCCTCGAAGTAGCGATGGCAGAAGTCGAGCTCGAACACCTCGCGGATGCGTCCCGGCCGCGGCGACATGACGACGAGCCTCGTCGCCATGAACAGCGCCTCCTCGACACTGTGGGTGATGAAGAAGACCATCTTGTGGGTCTCCTTCCAGACCTTCAGGATCAGCTCCTGCACGGTCTCGCGGGTGAGCGCGTCGAGAGCGCCCAAAGGCTCGTCCATGAGCAGCATCGCCGGGTTGCTGGTGAGCGCTCTCGCGATGCCGACCCGCTGCTGCATGCCGCCCGAGAGCTGGTAGATCTTGTGCCGCTCGAAGCCTTCGAGCCCGACCAGCGATAGGTTGCGGCGCGCGGTGGCCTCGCGCTCCTGGCGCGGGGCACCTTGCAGCTTCAGCCCGAAAGCGACGTTGTCGACCACGTCCAGCCAGGGCATCAGCGCGTGCTTCTGGAACACCACGCCGCGATCCTGGCCCGGACCCGTGATCGGCCGGCCGTGCAGCAGCACCTCGCCCGAGGTCGGGCGGATGAAGCCGGCCATGACGTTGAGAAGCGTGGTCTTGCCGCAGCCCGAAGCGCCCAGCGCCACGACGAAGTCACCCTCGCCGACGTCGAGGCTCACATCCTTGAGCGCGTGCACGCCGTGCGCACCGCCATAGACGACGTTGAGCTTCCTGACCTGAAGGCCGCTGCCCGGGCCCACGCTGGCGGCGGGCAGCGGTGCGGTCGCGGCGGCAGCCGGGACGGGTCCCGGCCGTGCCGCCGGCGAGAGTGCGAAATGGGAGGCCATGGGCCGATCTCCTTCCTGCCCCACCGCGTCAGGACCGTGCCTTCGCCGCGGCTGCCGCGAAGGCGGGGGTCACGAACGGCGTGTAGTCCGGCAGCACCTGATCGACCTTGCCCTGCGCCTTCAGGAACTCGGCGGTCGCCTGCAGCGCCTTCACGGCGATGCCGTCCGCACCGCCACCGAGCCAGCGTGGCGAAGCCTGCTCCTCGGCCGCCGGGTAGCCGTAGAGCGCCAGGCCATCGATCACGGCCTGCGGCTCGCCGCCCAGAAGCTCCACGTTGGCCTTGACGACCGGCGAATCGGCGCCGAGCTTGCCCTTCTCCTGCCGGTAGGCGGCGTTCGCCTCGTCGATGATGCGCACGAACTTGGTCATGAACTCGGGATTCGCCTCGGCGAACTTGCGCATGGCCACGAGCCCGTCGAACGTGGCCTTGCCCTTGGCCGAGAGCTCGCCCGAGGTCACCATCACCTTGCCGCTCTTCTTGATCCGGGCGAGGGCGGGGTCCCAGACGAACGCCGCGTCGATGTCGCCGCGCTCCCAGGCCGCCGCGATCTGGTTCGGCTGCATGTTGAGGATCTTGATCTCGCTCGGCTGGATGCCCCAGGTCTCGAGCGCGAACAGCGTGTGGAAGTGCGCGGTCGAGACGAACGGCACGGCCAGCGTCTTGCCCTTGAGCGTCGCGGGCTGTTTGGGATCGATGCCGGAGCCGTCGCGCGCGACCAGCACCTCGGCCTCGTTGATGTCGTCGAGCAGCCAGAAGAGCTGGAAATCGATGCCCTGGCTCGCGGCGGCGGCAATCGGGCTCGAGCCCGCGACCGCGATGTCGACCTGGCCCGAGGCCATGGCGGTGATCACCTTGGCTCCGCTGTCGAACTTGACCCAGCGTATGCTGTAGCCGGTCTCCTTCTCGAAGCGCTTCGCAACGATCGGCTCGGCCCACGGGCTGTAGATGAGCTGGTAGCCGATGGTCACGTCTTTGGCCTCGGCCGCGCCGGCGAGACCGGCGAGGAGGCTGGCGGCCGCCACGGTGGCGAGCATCCATCTTCGGGTCGTCATGATCGGAGTCTCCCTGATCGATCCATGCGGCCGGCCAGCCGATGCAGGATCGTGCGCATCGGCGCCGTCGCCCATCGGGCGTTGCTGTCCTCGCGACAGGTGGCGACGCTCGGGTCGGGGCGGAAACGTCGATGCCGGCGGCGCGGGGGCTCGACCATCGCCTCTCGGCAGGTGTCACGCCCGCATGACACCCTGCCTCGTCTCCCTGAGCGGCGTGAGGGTGAGATAAAGGCGGGCGGCTCGACGGCGGTAGTACCAGTTCCGGCCATTCCATTGGCGCAAGCCGCCCGAGAGCGCCATAATGGCCCGGGTTCGAACGGACGGAATCGGGGTGGATGGCGCCGCGTGTGGACCACGCCTTATGGGATCGGCTCTTCGCCCGCACCGCCGCGACCGGCTGGCCCCTGCAGGCGCGCCTCAGGGAAATGGTGGCGGCTGCGATCAGCGAGGGCTGGCTGGTGCCGGGGACACCTTTGCCCTCGAGCCGCGAGCTCGCCGAGAATCTGGGTGTGGCGCGCAACACGGTGCTGCTCGCCTATCAGCAGCTCGTCGACGAGGAGCTGCTCGAATCGCGCGAACGCAGCGGTTACTTCGTCCGCCGCCGTCCCGAGACGGGTCAGCCTTCAGCGCGACCGGCCCGGGCCACTGGCACGCTCGACTGGGAGCATCGGTTCGCGATCCGCCCCTCCGCTCAGCGCAACATCGTCAAGCCGCACGACTGGCTGAGCTACCCCTACCCCTTCGTCTACGGCCAGTTCGACCCAACCCTGTTCCCGACCAACGACTGGCGCGAGTGCGCGCGGCAGGCCCTGAGCGTGCTCGAGATCCGCGGCTGGGCGCCCGACCTCATCGACGGCGACGATCCGCAGCTCGTCGAGCAGATCCGCACCCGCGTCTTGCCGCGCCGCGGCATCTGGGCGAGCGCGGAGGAGATCGTGATCACGCTCGGTGCCCAGCAGGCGCTCTACATGCTGGCCCAGCTCCTGGCGCGACCCGGCATGACCGTCGGCATCGAGGATCCGGGCTACCCCGATGCGCGCAACATCCTGACCCTGTGCGGCGCCGAGCTGCGGCCGGTGCCGGTCGACGAAGTCGGCGTCGTGCCGGACGCGATCCCGCCGGCGTGCGAGCTCCTGTTCGTCACGCCGACCCGCCAATGCCCGACCGGGGCCATGCTCCCGCTGGCACGGCGGGAGAGACTGCTCGCACTCGCCGAGGCGTACGACCTCCTGCTGCTCGAGGACGACTACGAGAGCAATTTCGGCCTGTCCTCGGATGCACTTCCCACCCTGAAGAGCCTCGATCGCAGCGGGCGCGTGCTCTATGTCGGCAGCCTCTCCAAGACCTTGGCACCCGGCTTGCGGTTCGGCTACATCGTGGCCGCACCCGAGGTCGCGCGCGAGGTCCGGGCGCTGCGGCGGCTGATCCTGCGCCACGCCCCTGCCAACAACCAGCGCGCCCTGGCCCTGTTCTTGGCACTCGGCCATTTCGACCGGCTCTTGCGCAAGGTGACGACGGTGCTCGCCGAGCGCGCGACGGTGATGCGTGCGGCCCTGGCGCGGCATCTCTCCGACTTCACCTACAGCCACGGCACCGGCGGCTCGAGCTTCTGGGTCCACGGACCCGAAGGGCTCGATGCCAGAGCGCTCGCGCGTCGTGCCGCTGCCGCCGGCCTCCTGATCGAGGCCGGCGACGTGTTCTTCATGAGTCCCACACCACCCCTGCACCATTTCCGCCTCGGCTTCTCGTCGCTTCCCACCGAGCGCATCGAGCCCGGCATCGCCGCCCTCGCCCGACTCGTCCGCGAGCCGGGCTGAGCGGCTGGCGCAATCGATCGTCCGGCGCTGGTTCTACGGCGCCGGACGGAACCTCCGCTAGCTTTCGGCTCGGGAAGGCGGCTCGCGCTGCACGGCGCGAGAAGACCCTAGGCAGCGGGACGACCGCAGATCCGGCGCGCCGAAGTCCGACGCCGATCGCCCTGCCGGCCGTGCCGCCTCCGGGCGAAGCTTTTTGCGAAAGAGAGACCAGCGATGGCGGACACCACAGCCGCAGCGGAGCTCACGCTCCTCGATGCGCTCTTCGATGCGTTCAACCGTCACGACGTCGACGGCATCATGGCGTTCTTCGCGGACGACTGCGTGTTCGATGCGGCGGCGGGGCCCGAGGCTCACGGCATGCGCCACATGGGCCGGGACGCCGTGAGCGCCGCCTTCGCGCAGGTCTGGGCCACGTTCCCGGACGCGCGCTGGGCCGATACGCGCCACACCATCGCGGACGATCTCGGCGTCTCGGAATGGACCTTCATCGGCACGTGCGTCGACGGTGTCCGCATCGAGGTCGAAGGCTGCGATCTGTTCACCTTCAGGAACGGCAGGATCGTGCGCAAGCGCGCCTTCAGGAAGCAGCGGCCGCTCCTTGCGCCCGACCGGCGCTGAAGCGGAGCGTGGCAAACCCACACCGGAAGGAGTGAAGGCATGCACTCGCTCGCCGACACGCGCATCCCCTTGCGCACGGACGAGGCATCGCGTGCCGCGGCAGCGCCGGCGGCCTACGATCCGACCTACGACCCGCTGACGGCCCCCCACCCCGGCTGCGGTCAGGACTATGCGCCCACCTATTGGGCTGCCACCGCCGGCACCCCGCCGCCGGACGACGGCCCGATCACTCACGACGTCGACGTCGATGTCGCGATCATCGGCTCCGGCTACACCGGCCTCGCGACGGCCATCTTCCTGGCGAAGGAGCACGGCATCAAGGCGACCGTGCTCGAGGCCAACCGGGTGAGCTGGGGCTGCAGCAGCCGCAACGGCGGTCAGGTCCAGAACGCCTCGGGCCGCCTCACCCGCTCGCAGTGGATCGAGCGCTGGGGCCTCGATGTCGCCCGCCGGCTGCACGCCGAAATCCGCGACGGGTTCGAGACCTTCAAGAGCCTCATCGCCCAAGAGGAGATCGACTGCGATCCACAGCCGGGCGGGCATCTCTACATCGCGCATCGCCCCGCGGCCCTGCGGAAGCTCGCAGCCGAAGCCAGGGTGTTGAAGGAGCAGTTCGGCTACGAGGTCGAGATCCTCGACGCCGAGACCGTTCGCCGCCGCTACGTCGACGAGGCCGAGGCCACGGGTGCCATGCACGAGCCCGACGGCATCGGCGTGCATCCCCTAAAGCTCGCCTTCGGCTATCTGAAGCTCGCGCGCAAGCTCGGCGCCACGGTCCATCCGACGAGCCCGGTCACCCACTTCACGAGCCGTGGCGGCTACCACTATCTGCGCACGCCGGGTGGCACGGTGCGGGCACGGGCGGTGGGCATCGCCACGGGCGGCTACACGGCACCCGGCCTTCATCCGAGCCTGACCGCCCGCTACCTGCCGGTCCTTTCCAACTCGATCGTCACCCGGCCGATGACCGCCGCCGAGAAGGCGGCCTGCAACTTCGTCACGAACGAGGTCATCACCGACACCCGCACGCTGCGCTTCTATTACCGGAAGCTCCCCGACGACCGTGTGCAGATCGGCAGCCGCAGCGCCATCACCGGCGCGGACGCGCCCCATCCGCGCCACCTGCAGCTTCTGATCGACGGGCTGCACCGCAAGTTCCCGGCGCTCAAGGGGATCGACATCGACTATTCCTGGTGGGGCTGGGTCGACGTCAGCCACGACATGATGCCCCGCATCTTCCAGCCCGATCCCGAGGAAACCGTGTTCTATGCGCTGGGCTATGGCGGCAACGGCGTCATGTATTCGGCCCAGGCCGGCCGCCGCATGGCGCAGCGCATCGCCGGCAAGGCCGACGGGCTCGATCTGCCGATCTTCACCTCGCCCCTGCCGGGACACGCTCTGGCCCCCTTCCGCCGTCTGGGCCAGCGGATACTCTATCGCTGGTACTATCTCCGCGACGAGTATCTGTAGCAGGATCGGTCCGCACGGTATCGCCAGCCTGTGCCTGAGCGGATCCTGCAGCGCGGCCAGTGGCAACCGCCTCGGTCGCTCTCCTCGCGCAAGAAATTCTGACCGAAAGAAGGTGGCAGCGATGGCGACAAGCAAGGCGAGGCTGGCTCGGGGAAGGCTGGCGGGGGAGATTTTTCGGCCGCAGCGCGCCTGGCTGGCGGCGCGGCTGCCCGGGGTTCTGGTATGCGTGACCATCGGCCTCGCCACCACCTTCCTCTCCGATCACTATGGCGGGCCGGTGATGCTCTACGCGCTGCTCTTGGGCATGGCGTTCCACTTCCTTTCCCAGGAAGGGCGCTGTGTGGCGGGCGTGGACTTCGCCGCCCGCACCATCTTGCGCTTCGGCGTGGCCCTCCTGGGGGCGCGGATCACCGCCGGGCAGGTGATGCAGCTCGGCCTCGGTCCGGTCTTGACCGTGATCGCGGGCGTGGTGCTGACCATCGCTGCCGGCCGGCTCCTCGCCCGGCTCCTGGGCCTCGAGAGGGAGTTGGGCCTGCTCACCGGCGGGGCGGTCGCGATCTGCGGCGCCTCGGCAGCGATGGCGCTCGCGGCGGTGATGCCCCGGAGCGGGCATGCCGAGCGCGACCTGATCCTCACGGTGGTGGGGGTGACCACGCTCTCGACCATCGCCATGGTGACCTACCCGCTGCTCGTGACCAGCCTGGAGCTGGACCATGCCGCGGCCGGAGTGTTCCTGGGCGGGACGATCCACGACGTGGCGCAGGTGGTGGGAGCAGGGTACATCATCTCGCCCGAGACCGGCGACCTCTCGACCGTGGTCAAGCTGATGCGGGTCGCGATGCTGGTACCAGCCGTGCTCGCCTTCTCGCTGCTGTTCGCCCGCTCGGCGAGCGGCGGGCAGACCGGCAGGCTGCCGATGCTGCCGGGCTTTCTCGTCGCCTTCGTGCTTTTGGTGCTGGCCAACAGCCTGGGGCTGATCCCGGCGGCGGTGACCGGCGCGGCGAGCGATCTCTCGCGCTGGTGCCTGGTGACGGCGATCGCGGCCCTGGGCATCAAGACCTCGCTCGAGAAGCTGGCCGTGGTGGGGTGGAAGCCGGTGGCGCTCATGGTCGGCGAGACCCTCTTTTTGGCGGCTCTGGTGCTCACCGCCGTGCTGCTTCTGGGCGTGGGGGGCTAGATGGGAGGCCGGACAATCTTCTCTGCGGCCCGAGCCGTTCGCCTTCCCCCATCGCGCCGGCCCAAGCAGGCCGAGGGGGCAAGTTCCCGCCTCCCCTGCCACAGTGGACCGCGACTCTCAGGGAGAGGAACAGGAGATGAGGATGATCGCGCGTCGCCATCTGCTCGCTGCCTCGGCCGGAGCCGGCCTCGCGCTGGCGAGCCGTCCGTTCCGGCTCCTGGCCGGCGAGGCCGTGCCACTCGCCGACGGCCTGCCGGCCGGGGTGGCCGAGGTCGCGAGGCTCGAGGCGCTGCCCGGCAAGCGGCCCCTGATCAAGCTCACCTACCGCCCGCCCAACTACGAGACGCCGTTCGAGTATTTCGACAGCACCATCACCCCCAACGATGCCTTCTTCGTCCGTTACCATCTCGCCGACATCCCCGAGGTCGATGCCAGCGCCTGGCGGCTCAAGGTCGGCGGCGAGGCGGCCGCGAGCCCGCTCGAGCTCGCCCTCGACCAGCTCAGGCGCGAGTTCGAGCCGGTCGAGCTGGTCGCGGTCTGCCAGTGCTCGGGCAACCGGCGCGGCCTGTCGCAGCCGCACGTGCAGGGCATCGAGTGGGGACTGGGGGCGATGGGCAACGCGCGCTGGAAAGGTGCGCGGCTCAAGGACGTACTGGCCAGGGCCGGGCTCCGGAAGGATGCGGTCGAGGTCGCTTTCAACGGCGCCGATGGGCCGCCGCTCGACAAGACGCCGGATTTCGCCAAGAGCCTGCCGGTCTGGAAGGCGGTTCAGGACGAGGTGCTCGTCGCCTACGAGATGAACGGCGAGCCTTTGCCGCGCTGGAACGGCTTTCCGGCACGAATCGTGGTGCCGGGCTGGACCGCGACCTACTGGGTCAAGCACGTCACCACCATCGAGGCGCTGCGCCAGCCGTTCTCGGGCTACTGGGTCAAGTCGGCCTACCGGGTGCCGCGTACCCTGTTCCCGACCGTCGAGCGCTTCCTCTCGCAGGAGAACGAGACCACGACGCCGATCACCGAGATGGTGGTGAACGCGATCGTCACGAGCCCGCGGCAAGAGGCGAGGCTCGCCGCCGGGCAGCCTTTCGAGATCAGGGGCCTGGCCTGGGACGGCGGCTACGGCATCACCCGGGTCGAGGTCTCGACCGACGGCGGTCGCACCTGGGGTGCCGCCACGCTCGGCGAGGATCTCGGCCGGTTCTCGTTCCGGCCCTGGCGCTTCGGCTTCACGCCGCCCGAAGGCCGCAGCACGATCCTGGCGCGTGCCAGCAACCGGGTCGGGCAGACGCAGGTGGAGGCGGCGCTCTTCAACCCGGCGGGCTACCAGCACAATGTGGTGCCACGGGTCGACATCACCGCCGCCTGAAGGAGACCGCTGCCATGCGCACGTCCTTGCTTCTGGCCGGCCTCATCGGCCTCCTGCTCGCCCGGCCGGCACTGGCCGGCGAGGACACGATCACGCTCGAGGACGGTCAGGGCCGCGAGGTGGTCGAACAGAACTGCGCCGCCTGCCACAGTCTGGACTACATCGTCATGAACTCGCCGTTCCTCGACCGGGTGAAGTGGGAGGCGACGGTCAAGAAGATGATCGGCACCTATGGTGCGCCGATCGCCGCGGAGGATGCTGATACGATCGTCGGCTATCTCGCCGCGCATTACGGCAAGCCATGAGCCGGCATGGTCCAATCGCCGGGCTCCATCTGGCCCTACCGACGGCATCAGCGAACCGTCACGATCCCCGACGGATCAGGGAGCATCCGCAGCATCCCCCGTGCTGCACACCGGCGCTGATGCTGCAGCGAAAGACGATGGCATGAAGCCGTTCGACGACCTTCTGGAACGCGCCCGGCGCGACCCACGCCACATCGTGCTGGCCGAAGGCGAGGATCCGCGCGTGGTGGACGGCGCCCTGCGGGCCCGGCGCGAGGGGCTGGCGCGGATCACGCTCCTGGGCCGCTCGTCCGTGGTGCGGGCCCTCCTCGCGGCCCGCGGCGGCGAGGACGGGTCGGTCGCGATCGTCGATCCCGCAACCTCGCCCGAGCTCGCGCGGTTCGCGGCGACCTGGCACGCGCTGCGCCGGCACAAGGGCCTCGATCCCGAGGCGGCACGGCGAGCCATGGCGAGCCCGCTCCACCATGCCGCGATGATGGTCCGCTTGGGCCTCGCCGACGGCTCGGTCGCAGGAGCCGCCCACACGACGGCCGACACGGTGCGCGCCGCGTTGCAGGTGATCGGCCGCGACCCGCGCTACTGTCTGGTGTCGAGCTTCTTCGTCATGCTGCTGTGCGAGCCGCACCACGACCCTCTCAAGGGAGCGATGGTCTTCGCCGACTGCGGCCTCGTCGTCGACCCCTCCGCCGAAGAGATGGCGGAGATCGCCACGGCCTCGGCCGACAGCGCCCGGAACCTTCTGGGCCTGGAGCCGCGGGTGGCGATGCTGTCCTTCTCGACCGGCGGCAGTGCGAAACACCCGCTCGTGGACAAGGTGCGGACCGCGACCCGGCTGGTGCGGGAGCGGCGGCCGGATCTTGCGGTGGAAGGCGACGTGCAGCTCGATGCCGGGATCGTGCCCGAGGTCGGGGCGATGAAGGCGCCGGGCTCGCCGGTGGCGGGTCGGGCCAATGTCCTGGTATTCCCGAACCTCGAGGCCGGCAACATCGGCTACAAGCTGGCCGAGCGGCTGGGCAAGGCGAAGGCGATCGGGCCGATCCTGCAGGGCCTGGCCCGGCCGGCCAACGATCTGTCGCGCGGCTGCAGCGCCGAGGACGTGTTCCGCCTGATCGCCGTCACCGTCGTCCAGGCGCAATGGATCAATGGCTCAGCGCCACCGGCAGATCGGGACGACGTGCGCGCGGATGGCATGTTTCATGGCTGAAGGAGGTCGGGCGGCGGCGCAGCGCCTGCAGCATCCGCAGGTGGTTGTGCCCGACTGGGCTGGAACGACGGCGGATCATGGCTCGCCCGTGGCGAGCGGCCCCGAGCGCGATGTCGCGCGGGCGGGCACGGCGACCGGTTTGTTCCAGCGGCTCGGGCGGCCCCGAGCGTGCCGCCGGCACAGCCTCACCGTCCGGACCCGCCGGCACGGATCAAGAACTTCTCGAAGCTTTGGATCTCAGGAGAGACGTGATGCGGATGACCACCGAGGAGGCTTTCATCAAGGTCCTGCAGATGCACGGCATCGATCAGGCCTTCGGCATCATAGGCTCGGCGATGATGCCGATCTCGGACCTGTTCCCGGCAGCCGGGATCAAGTTCTGGGACTGCGCGCACGAGTGCACCGCCGGCATGATGGCCGACGGCTACACCCGGGCTTCCGGCAAGATGGCGATGGCCATCGGCCAGAACGGGCCGGGGATCACCAATTTCGTGACCGCGATCGCCACCGCCTACTGGAACCACACGCCGATGCTGCTGGTGACCCCGCAGGCGGCGAACCGGACCATCGGCCAGGGGGGCTTCCAGGAGGTCCAGCAGATGCGGATGTTCGCGGACGTGGTCTGCTACCAGGAGGAGGTTCGTGATCCCTCCCGCATCGCCGAGGTGCTCAACCGCGTGATCCAGAAGGCCTGGCGTGGCTCGGCTCCGGCACAGATCAACGTTCCGCGCGATCTCTGGACGCAGATCATCGACATCGAGCTGCCGCAGATCATTCCGCTGGAGCGGCCCGCGGGCGGCGAGGAGGCCGTCAGGAAGGCGGCGCGGCTGCTGTCCGAGGCGGCGTTTCCGGTCATCCTCAATGGTGCGGGCGTGGTGCTCGCGGGGGCCATTCCCGCCAGCGTGCGCCTCGCCGAAGCGCTCGATGCGCCGGTCTGCTGCAACTACCAGCACAACGATGCCTTCCCGGGCTCGCATCCGCTCGCGGTCGGACCTCTGGGCTATAACGGCTCGAAGGCGGCGATGGAGCTGATCGCCAAGGCGGATGTGGTCCTGGCGCTGGGCACCCGGCTCAATCCGTTCTCGACTCTGCCGAGCTACGGCATCGACTACTGGCCCAAGAACGCCAAGGTCATCCAGGTCGACATCAATCCCGACCGTCTCGGCCTCACGAAGCGGGTCGACGTCGCGATCCAGGGCGACGCACGGAAGGTCGCCGAGCAGCTCTTGGCCCAGCTTGCCAGCGATGCCGGCGACCGGGGCCGGCAGGCGCGGCGGGAACTGATCGCCCGGACCAAGTCGCGCTGGCAGCAGGAGCTGAGCGCGATGGATCACGAGGACGACGACCCCGGGGTCACCTGGAACCAGCGTGCGCGGGAGCGCGATCCCGACCGGATGAGCCCGCGGCAGGCCTGGCGCGCCATCATGGCCGCACTGCCGCCGGATGCGATCATCTCGACCGACATCGGCAACAACTGCGCCATCGGTAACGCCTACCCGAGCTTCGAGAAGGGGCGCAAATATCTGGCGCCCGGGCTGTTCGGACCGTGCGGCTACGGGCTCCCTGCGATCCTCGGCGCCAAGATCGCCTGCCCGGACACCCCGGTGGTCGGCTTCGCCGGCGACGGCGCGTTCGGCATCTCGATGAACGAGATGACCGCCTGCGGTCGCAACGACTGGCCGCCGATCACCATGGTGATTTTCCGCAACTATCAATGGGGCGCGGAGAAGCGGAACACGACGCTGTGGTTCGACGACAACTTCGTCGGTACCGAGCTGAACGTCGGGGTGAACTACGCCAAGGTCGCCGAGGCGTGCGGGCTGAAGGGAGTCCAGGCGCGCTCGATGGAGGAGCTCACCGAAGCGCTGCGCACGGCAGTGAAGGAGCAGATGGAGGCGGGTGTGACGACCTTCATCGAGGTGGTGCTGAACCAGGAGCTGGGCGAGCCGTTCCGCCGCGACGCGATGAAGCGGCCGGTCGCGGTCGCCGGCATCGATCGGAACGACATGCGACCCCAGCAGGGTGCCTGCTGAGCCGGGCTCACATCGCTTCCCAGCCTGTTCCGGCCCGGCGCACATCGTCCAACCGGGCCGGGCTTCGATGCCCGAAGGGCGCTTCACCCGGCCAGGAGCTCTCGCAAGGACGCGTCGATGGCCGGGCTGCCCGGACCCAGGCGCCGGGCGGGACGGACGCCGAAGGCCGAGCCGATGCCGCGGGGTGATGTCAGCAAAGCCGGCAGGGCGTGTCCTCCAGGGTGACCTCGACCGTCACCGAGGACACGCCGCCGCCCGCCTCAGCCACCCAATTCGTCCATAGCTCCTGCGCTGCTGCCGAGGTCTCGGCGATCCGAACCGCCCTATCTCGTCCAGCAGGACCCGAAGGCGCTGGCAGCGCGGGCAATCGTCGGGTAGTCTCATCAATAAATCGCCGTTCTCCTGCCGTGTCGCAGCTCCGGGAAATCGGGACGGGAAAGTTGCACGAGGCTTTGCGGACGGTTCGCGGCTGTGGTCCGGCGCTGAGCATCCTGGTCATGCTTCTGGCGGGGACGGGATCGGCCGCCGAACCGGCGAAGATTCGCGTCGAGGATGGCCAAGGCCTCCGTGATCTTGCGCAGAAATACTTGGGTGATCCGAATCTCTGGACCGAGATCCTCCGTGCCAACGATCTGGCCTCGATCACGGATGTCCGGCCCGGCATGGAGCTCGTCATCCCGGCCACACAGGTCGCCGCGGCCAACCGGGCGCTGCGACAGGCGCTGCAAGCGATCCGGCGAGCCACCGAGGAGGGTGCCAGGCTGTTCGCGGCCGAGCAGATCGAGGCCAGCCTCAGGCTCTACGAGGAGGGCGTCGCCAGGCGGAAGGCCGGTGACTGGGACACCGCGGCGAGTCTCGCGGGCGACGCGACGACAGCGGCGCTCGCGGCGCTCGAGACCGCCACGGCGCAGCGCGATGCGGCGGCCGAGGCCCGCCTCAGCGATCGCACGGGCTCGGTCGAAGGGCGCCGACCGCAGGATCTGGCCTGGAGCGACCGCCCGCTGGGCGCCATGCTGATCGAAGAGGAGAAGGTCCGCACGCTCTCCCTCTCCTCGGCGCAGATCACGTTCCGGGACGACAGCCGGCTGCGGCTCAGTGCCAACTCGCAGGCCGTGATCCAGCGCATGCGGGTCGATCCTTTGGGTCGGAAGGAGGAAGCGAAGGTCAGCCTGGTCGAGGGCGACTTCTACGCCCTCCTGAGCGGCCGGAGCGAGCGCCGGAGCTTCGAGCTCGAGGTGCCCGAGGCCCGAACCGACATCGAGAGCCGGAACTTTTGGGTGCGCCGCGACGCCAGCGGGGCCAAGTTCACGAACTACGACGACCGCACGCTCGACGTCGCGGCCAACGGCGCCGCGGTGACCCTGGGCCGCAACGAGGGCACGCTGGTCCGGACCGGGCAGGCGCCCAGCGGCAAGATCGGGGTGCTGTCGGCGACACGGCTCACCGCACCCGCCGACGACGGCGAGACCCCGAGCCCCGACGTGGAGCTGAGCTGGGCGCCGCTTGCCGACGCCGACGGCTACTGGCTCGAGCTCGCCGTGGACCCCGCCTTCCAGCGCCTCGCGGCGAGCCGCTGGGGACTCAAGGACGAGCATTTCTGGACCGACCCGCTGCCGGTCGGCACCTACTACTGGCGCGTCGCCGGCCTCGACAAGTTCGGCCTGCCGGGTGAGCGCAGCACGGTCTGGCGCTTTCACGTCCGGGTCGACCGCACGCCGCCTTTCCTGAGCATCGGGGAGCCGGCCGAGGGCGCGATCCTCCGCTCGGACGCGATCCGGGTCGAAGGCGAGATCGAGCCGGGCGCCAGGCTGTCTCTGAACGGGACCGTGGTCGAGGTGGGTGCCGACGGCCGGTTCGCCACGAGCGCCACCGCCACCCGGCTCGGCGAGAACGTGCTGACCCTCGTGGCGACCGACGCTGCCGGCAACCTGACCGAGCGCACGCGCTCGTTCCGCTACGAGCCGGATGCGCGTGCCATCTTGCGCTTCGACGACGCGATCCCCCGCCTCGGCCCCGGCCGCTTCGTCACCGGGGGTGACGTGATCTCGCTGGCCGGCGCCACGGATGTCGGGACGCGGCTCCTGGTCCGCGCGGCGGATGGAGCCGTGCGCGCCACGACCCATGCCGACGACACGGGGCGCTTCGCACTCAACCTGCCGCTCGCGGCGGCCGAGGAGGCCTTCACGGTCGAGGTCGTGCAGCCTTCGGGCTTCTCGAGCCGGGAGCAGTTCGCGGTGGTGCAGAAGCGCGATCCGCCCGCCATCACGCTCGAGGAGCCGCCCCCGGCGGTGACGGCGGTGGAACGGCTGCCGCTGCGCGGCCGGGCCGAAGGGGCACGCAGCCTGACCATGAACGGCCGCCCGGCGCGGCTGATCGGCTATGCGTTCGACGAGGCTGTGACTCTGCACCAGGGCGAGAACACGCTCGAGCTCGTCGCCACGGACATCGTCGGCAACGTGCGGGTCGAGCGGTTCGAGGTCGGCCTCGACCAGAACCCGCCGGAGCTCGTCGGGTACCGGGTCACGCCGTTTCAGGCGCGGGCCGGCGAGCCGGTGTGGATCGAGGTCACGGCCCGGGACGCCTCCGGGCTGCGCAAGGCGGCGCCGTTCCGCCTGCGCGTGGGCGACAAGGAGATCGCGGACTTTCTCGAGCTCGGCACGGGAGGCGCCTATCACGCGTCGCTGCCGCTGCCGGCCGGCGCTGCCGGCCGGGTCAGGCTGCTCGAGGTGGAAGTCGAGGACTACGTGGGCAATAAGGCGCGCTTCACCCCCGATAAGTAGCGAGGCGATGCGCCCGGAGGGAGCGGTCATGGGTCTCGGCGCGCGGTGCAGGTCGGCAGGTCGGCTTCTGCTCGTTCCTTTGCTTCTGGGCGGCACCGCGGCTGCGGCCGAAGAGCCGCTGTCGGTCGTCTACGGCCGCGCCGCCGCCACGGGCGAGGGCGACCCCGACTTTCGCGAGGTGATCTACCTCCGTATTCCCGACGACACCAGGGAGCGCCTCTATCTGCGCGTCTTCGACCCCGATATCGGTGGGGCGCACGATCTCCTCTACGGCACCTGGGACACGGCGATGCGCTACGTCCTGTTCGGCGGGTCCGGCGCCGAGGTCGAAGCGCCGCCGCTGCCGGCCAGAAGTGGCGGCAGCCGCGGCAAGGGTACCGAGCGTACCGCTGTCGCCGAGCCGCCGCGCCCGGGCGGCGAGGTCCTGGCCGACGTCACCGTCGGCGAGGATGCGACGGCCGACGATGCCTGGCGGACGCTCGCGAGCGTCATGCCCGAGCAGGGTGCCCACGTGGGCGGGGCCTACGTCTTCCGACTCGAGGTCGACGGCATCGCCGGCAACGACGCCAACCTGTTCACGCCGACCCTGAGCCTGCGCGACCGGCGCAACGTGGCGCCAGCCGGCCTCGAGATCCTCGACCGCGCACCCACGATCCGCATCCCGGACGACCGGCGCGTCATCGAGGTGCGGTTCGCCGTGCCGGCCGACGCCGAGCGGCTCTCGGTCAGGACCTTCGACGCGGCTTCCGGGCGGGTGGCGTTCGCCGGCACCTGGCGCACGGCCGAGCTGCGCGCATCGGGCCAGGATTCCTGGCAGGAGAGCGGCGTGGCCCTTCTGCCCGACGAGAGGGGAGCGACGATGGCGATCCTGCTCGCCGGTGGCGAGGAGATCCCAAACGATGTCACGCTCGTGGTCACGGACGACAAGGGCCGCGTCCTGCCGATGCTGCTCCCGCCCACGAGCGCCATGCCGAACGCGCGGCCGAACGCGATCGCGAGCCTCGTGCCGCTCGCCGACTGCTCGGCCTATGCCTTCGACGCCGGCCGCTCGAGCGACTCCGACGGCGACCGACTGCGCTACATGTGGGAGTTCGGCGACGGTGCCGGCGGCGAAGGCGTCGCCTTGGTACATCGCTACGACCGGCCGGGTAGCTACAGCGGCGTCCTCCGCGTGCTCGACGATTCCGGCCGGGTCGGCAATGGCTCGCTGCAGCCCTTCACCGTCAGCGTCAAGCGGCCACCCAGGGCCGAGGCGGGGCCGACCATCGTGGCGTCGCCCGGCGAGCCCGTGCGCTTCGACGGCACCGGCTCGACGCCAGGCGACCGGCCGATCGCAGGCTATCTCTGGGACTTCCAGGACGGCTCGCGGGCGACGGGACCTGCGCCCGTTCACGCCTTCGCGCGCTCGGGCCATTACCTCGTGACGCTCCGGGTGCAGGACGACCGGCCGGGAGCCTGCGATTCCTCGACCGCGCAGGTCGCCGTCGACGTCAATGCCGCCCCGGTCGCCGTGGCCGGGCCCGACTACCGCATCGCGGCCGGCGAGACGGTCGAGCTCGACGGCCGGCGCAGCTACGACGTGGACGGCACCATCGCCGACTGGTCCTGGGATCTCGGCGACGGCACGACAGGGAGCGGCCCCGTGGTGAGCCACCGCTACGACCGGCCCGGAGCCTACCCGGTGATGCTGACCGTCCAGGATGCGGCTGGCCTCCCCAACAGCGTCGCCACGAGCCGTGCCACGGTCGTGGTCAACGACCCCCCGATCGCCGTCGCGGGACCGGACCGCAAGGCCGCGATCGGCGAGACCCTGACCTTCGACGCCGGCGGATCTTCCGATCCCGATGGCAAGCTCGTGCGCTACGCGTGGGACTTCGGCGACGGTGCGAAGGGCTCCGGCCCGAAGGTGGCCTACGCCTATGGCCGGCCCGGCATCTATGTCGCGACTCTCACCGTTACCGACGATTCCGGCACCGCCACCAGCACAGCCACGGCG
Organism: Benzoatithermus flavus; assembly: GCF_037908215.1. Classification (NCBI taxonomy): domain Bacteria; kingdom Pseudomonadati; phylum Pseudomonadota; class Alphaproteobacteria; order Geminicoccales; family Geminicoccaceae; genus Benzoatithermus; species Benzoatithermus flavus. Next base: position 20,500 of record NZ_JBBLZC010000041.1, read on the forward strand.
AGCGCCACCGTCCGCGTCAACGCGCCGCCCATCGCCCGGGCCGGCCCGGACCAGATCGTGACCGCGAGCGAAGTCGGCTTCGACGGCTCCGCCTCGGAGGACCCCGATGGTACGATCGTGCGCTACGACTGGGACTTCGGCGACGGCACCGGCGGCGGGGGTGCCAGGCCGGTCCACGTCTACCGGCAACCCGGCGCCTACCGTGTCCGGCTCACCGTGGCGGACGATTCCGGAACGTCGCGCAGCAGCGCCAGCGATGCCTTGCGCGTGGTCGTCAACCAGGCGCCGATCGCCGATGCCGGCCCCGACCAGATCGGCGCACCCGGGCAGGAGCTCACCTTCTCGGGCGAGGGTTCGCTCGACCCCGACGGCGACATCGCCGATTATGCCTGGGACTTCAAGGACGGCACGACCGCGCGCGGCGAGCGGGTCGCCCACCGCTTCGCGCTGCCGGGCGTCTACCAGGTCCGGCTCACCGTCCAGGACAATACCGGGCAGAGCGACGCCATCGCCTTCGACGAGGCGCAAGTGACGATCAACGCGCCTCCGGTCGCGAAGGCCGGGCCGGACCTCCTGGCGGCACCCGGCGACGAGGTCACGCTGGATGCCGGCAACTCGTTCGACCCCGACGGCCGTATCGCCAGCCATCGATGGGACTTCAGCGATCTTCCCGAGCCCGCCGCGGGCCGCACGGTGAAGCGAACCTACCAGGCCCCGGGCGTCTACGGCGCCAGGCTCACCGTGACCGACGACAGCGGCGCCAGCAACGGCGTCGCGCAGGACGAGGTCGCCATCCGCATCAACCATACGCCCGTCGCCCAGGCCGGCGAGGACGTGCTGGCCGCCGGCAGCACGATCGCCTTCGACGGCAGCACCTCCACCGATGCCGACGGCGATCCGCTCGTCCATAGCTGGGACTTCGGCGACGGCTCGCCGCCGGCCAGCGGCGTGCGGGTGACCCACACTTACGCCGACGGCGGCACTTACCCGGTCGTGCTCACCGTTGACGACGGCACCGGCCTGCGCAACGCCAAGGCTTCGGCCGCGCTCACCGTGGTCATCGACCGGCCGCCGGTGGCCGATGCCGGCGGCAATCGCGCCGTGTGCGCCGGCGACGTGGTCGTGCTCGACGGCAGCCGCTCGCACGACCCGGAAGGCGGCCCGCTGCGCTACCATTGGGACTTCGGCGATGGCGACGGGGCCGACATCGTCAACCCGACCAAGGTCTACCGGCGCGGCGCCGAGTACCCGGTGACGCTCACCGTCGAGGACGATTCGGGCTTCCCGGGCAACCGCAGCACCGACCGCATCCTGGTCCGCGTCGCCGAATCGCCGATCGCCGATGCCGGGGCCGCCCAGGTCGCCTGCGCCGGCAGCGAGGTCCGCTTCGACGGCTCCGGCTCGCGCGACGCCGATGGCGTGGTCAACCGCTTCACCTGGGACTTCGGCGACGGGGCGACCGGCGGCGGCGACCGGCCGGTCCATGTCTACGGGAAACCCGGCGATTACCGCGTCTCGCTGAGCATCGAGGGCGACCAGATCGGCCAGTGCCCCAGCACGAACACGGCGACCACCATGGTGAAGGTAGTCGAGGCGCCGGCGGCGCGCATCCGGGCACCGGCTGCCGTGGCGCTGGGCGACATCGCCACCTTCGACGCCTCCGCCTCCTCGACCGCGGCCGGCCGGATCACCGGCTGGCACTGGGACTTCGGCGATGGTGGCACGGCCGAAGGCGCCACCGTGCAGCACGCCTTCACGCAGGCGGGCCGGCAGGTCGTCACCCTTACCCTGCGCACCGAGGGCGGGGTGGAGTCCTGCAGCGCCGTCACCGCCCGGCATGCCGTCATCGTCAACGCGCCGCCGGTGGCGGACGCCGGAATCGATCGCCTCGTCGGCGTGGACGACGAGGTCCTGTTCGACGGCGCCCGCTCGCACGACCCGGACGGCGGCATCGTCGCCTATCTCTGGGACTTCGGCGACGGTGCCACGGCGTCGGGCGTCGACGCGCGTCACCGCTACCCGAGGAGCGGGCGTTACGAGGTCACGCTGACCGTCCAGGACGATGCCGACCTGCCCAACAGCCGGGCCAGCGACACGGCGCTCGTGGTGGTGAACGCGATGCCCGAGCCCGTCATCGCCGCCCCGGACGTCCTGTGCCCCGGCGAGCCGGGATCGTTCGGCGCCGGCAGTTCGCACGACGCCGATGGGCAGAAGCTCGCCTTCGCCTGGAGCTTCGGCGACGGAGAGACGGCGCAGGGTTCGGACGTCACGCACGCCTACCGGGCGCCGGGCCTCTACAGCCTGACCTTGACCGCGGACGACGGCACGGGGTTGGGCAACGGCCGCGGGCAGAGCGTGCGGCGCCTCCACGTCAACCGCCCGCCGCATCCCGAAGCCGGCCCCGACCGCCGGGTCTGCCCGGGCCAGGAGGTGACCTTCGACGGCAGTGCATCAGTCGACTGGGAAGACGGAATCGCGAGCTATCGCTGGGATTTCGGCGATGGCGTCACCGCCGAAGGAGCGCGGGTCGCGCACGCCTTCCGCGGACCCGGCCTCTACGACGTCCGGCTCTCGGTGACCGACCGCTCCGGCTCGAGCTGCGCCGTCGTGGTCGATGCCGCGCGCGTGACCGTCAACGCCCCGCCGGTCGCCAGGCTCGGCGGCGACCGGGAGGGCTTTGCCGGAGGTGCGCACGACCAGCTCTCGTTCGACGCCTCGGCATCGGAGGATGCCGACGGCCATCCCTTGAGCTTCACCTGGGATCTCGGCGACGGCATCGTGCTCGCCGGCGACAAGGTCCGGCACGCCTTCGCCAAGCCCGGCCTCTACCCGGTCCGGCTCACGGTGAGTGACGGCTCCGGTCTCACCTGCGGACAGACCTCCGACACGGTCGAGGTGACCGTGCGGCCACGCCCCTGAGCGGCGGCGGCAGGCGGGATGGACGCGATGCCGAGGCTCACGCTGCGCTGGAAGCTTCTGCTGTTCGCCGCCGCCATCGCCGTGCTGCCGATCCTGGTCGCGGCGCGGACCATGATCCGGATCGGCGAGGACGAGCTCAAGAGCACGGCCAACGACCAGCTCCTGGCCGTCGCCGGTGAGGTCACGCGCGAGATCAACGACGTGTTCGAGCGCAGTTGGCTCGGGCCGCTGGTCCTGATCCGCAACGCGCTCGACGACGAGCGCCTGGGCGTGCAGGAGAAGATCGCCCTGCTCACGCTCGGCATCGCCGACATCGCCGACATCGTGGCCCTGCAGATCACGCTGGAAGGAGCGGACCTGCCGCTGATCGTGACCCAGGACGAGTTCAGCCAGCGCCTGCGCGGGGTCGGGCTCGATCCTTTGACGACGCTGCGGGTCCCGCCCGTGAAGATATGGGCGCTGCGCCGGTCCGGCGACGCCTACGACGGCGACCTGGCCTACGTCCCGGACACGGACGACTGGCTCGCGACGGTGGTGCTGCCGCTCCGCTCGACCTTCGCCGGCGCCGGCGCCGTCCTCTCGGCCCGGATCGACCTGAACCGGCTGCGGCAGCTCATCGCCGGCAACCCGTTCACCAGGACGGGCTCGCTCATGGTGGTCGACCGGGACGGGCAGGAGGTGTTCACGCCCGAGCGTCGCGACCGCCGCGGCGAGGCCATCGTCGCCGAGGCGCTGGGTCAGCTCGCCTCGACCTCGCGCTCGCTGGGCGTGGCTCCTTACGTCCGCGCCGACGGCGAGGTCGTGCTGGGCGCCTATGCCTTTCCCCGCCCGTTCCGCTGGGTGGTCCTGGCGATGCGCCCGCAGGCCGACGCCTATGCCGCGGTCCAGAAGATGACGCAAAGCCTTCTCCTCTGGGGTGCGGCGGGCCTCGGCGTGGCGATCCTGGGCGCGGTCGCCCTCGCCTTCGCGATCAGCCGGCCGATCCTCGAGATCGACCGCGTGGCGGCGGAGGTCGGCCGGGGCAACTTCGCGGTGCGCGTCGTGCGCGGGATCCGTGCGAAGGACGAGATCGGCGACCTCGCGCGCCGGATGAACGAGATGGTAGTGGGCCTCGGGGAGCGCCTGCAGCTCGAGAAGTTCGTCTCCGGCGGCACCATGGCGGCGATCCGGCGCTCGAGGCAAGGCGTCGTTCCGCTCGGCGGCACGCGCCGCCGCGCCACCATGCTGTTCTGCGACATCCGCGGCTACACCGCGTTCGCCGAGCGGCACGAGCCGGCCGTGGTGGTCGAGGTACTCAACTTCTACTTCCAGCACCTGGCACGGCTGGTGCAGACGCATCGGGGCGACATCGACAAGTTCGCGGGTGACCAGATCCTGGCGGTGTTCACCGGCGAGGCGGCCGAGCGCCGCGCCGTGCGCTGCGCGCTCGCGATGCAGGCAGCGATGGCCGGGCTCGGCGCCGACCGCCCGAGCTGGAACCTCGCCATCGGCGTCGGCGTGAACGCGGGCGAGGTCGTCATGGGTGCCATGGGCAGCGCCGATCGGATGGACTACACGGTGCTGGGCGACGCCGTGAACCTGGCGGCGCGCCTGTGCGGGCAGGCTGGACGCGGCCAGATCCTGGTGAGCCAGACGGTTCGTGCCGAGATCGCCTCCTCTCCCGACCTCGTCGTCGAGCCCCTTGCCCCGGTGCGCCTGAAAGGGAAGCAGGAGCCGGTTCCGGTCTACCAGGTCCGCGCCCGGCCCGAGGTCGCGCCCGGACCTCACGAGGCGTGACGGCGCCGCTCGGCGGCGACGTGCTGCGGAGCGAGGTGGCGGTCGTCCCCTTGCCGGTCGGTACGCGAAGGGCGAGGTCGCCATCGCCTTGATGATCGGGTCTTCGGCCTCTTCGCTTCGCTCGGCAACCGGTCCTATCCTGGAATGGGCATGTCAGCGCGCCGCCTTGTGCTCGCCGTGCTCCCGCTTCTCGACCGTGTCGCGGCCGACGAGCTTCGAGAACCTGCCGTCCGGTTCGTAGAGCAGCGCCAGCTCGCGCTCCTCGAACTCCTCGAAGAACTCGTCCCAGGTGATCTCGGTCAAGGCGTCGTGCTCGGAGTTCGGGGCGTCGGGAAACATGATCCGGATGATGCCGACGTCGCCGCCCTGGTGGGTGCGCGCCACGGCAGCCGGCCTGCCGCCCTTGCTCTCGGCCCACTTCCTGATCGCGTCGTGGTCGGTCGTGATCTCGGCCATGACTTCACCTCCTGAATCACCCCGGAACAAGACATCCGGCGCACGTCAGGTTCCGGGGCCGTTTGCGGGAGGTTCCGCAAGTTGGCCCGAGGCGGGACGGTCCTGGCAGGTTGGCGGTGTCCGACATCGTCACGCCCCGCTCTCAGGAGCGCCGCCATGACCGAGAGCAGCAGCACGCTCGGGCGCACCGACAGGCGGGCGAAGCCGAGCCGGCGCAGGACCTTGCCGACCGAGCCTCGGCATCGCGCTAGCGCTGCGTCGCCAGCCGCCGATCGTCCGCGCTCGGCTCCGAATGCGTCAGCACCACCGCTATCGGCTTCTCCTCGACCCGAAAAACGGCCGCCGGCCATCGCCACGCGGCGGTGGGAACGCCGCAGAAACTGCTCCGGTCGGAAACCAGGGCCGCCGGTATCATGGCTTGATGTCGTAGCTGCTGATCTTGCGGTAGAGCGTGCTGCGTGAGATCCCGAGTCGGGCCGCGGCGGCGGTCATGCTGCCGCCACTGGCGGCGAGCGCCGCCTGGATCGCCTGCCGCTCGAGATCCTCGAGTCGGCTGCATATCGGTGCCGCCGCGCACACGAAATCACGTTCGGGCGGCGCGTGGTCGACGATCTCGCCGGGCAGCCGATCCGCCGTCACCAGGCGCTGATCCGAGAGGAGATGCAGGCGCTCCACGGTGTTACGCAGCTCGCGCACGTTGCCCGGCCAGGGATATCGTCGCAGGTGCTCCACGGCCTCGGATGCGAAGGTCAAGGGTGCCAGACCGTGCCGTGCCGCGAGCAGATGGTTGAAGTGCTCGAGGAGCCGCTCGACGTCGCCGTCGCGGTTGCGCAAGGGCGGGATCTCGAGGCTCATGACGTTGAGCCGGTAATAGAGGTCGCGCCGGAAGCGCCCGGCCTCGACCTCGGCCCTGAGGTCGCGGTTGGTCATGGCGAGGAGCCGCACCGAGACCCGCCGGGGCAGGTTGTCGCCCACCCGATAGACCACCCCCTCCTCGAGCACGCGCAGGAGATAGGGCTGGAGCTCGAGCGGCAGCTCGCCCACCTCGTCGAGGCACAAGGTGCCGCCGTCGGCCAGCTCGAAGCGGCCGACCCTGCCTTCGCTGCTGGCACCGGTGAAAGCACCACGGACATAGCCGAACAGCTCGCTCGCCAGCATCTCCCCGGCGACGGCGCCGCAGTTGAACGGAACGAACGGCCCGTCCGCCACGTGGCTCGTGCCGTGGATCGCACGAGCGAACAGCTCCTTGCCGACCCCGGTCTCGCCGTGGATCAGCACCGGCACGGACAGGGGTGCCAGCCGCCGGCCCTGCTCGACCACGCTACGCATGGCCGGACTGTCGCCGACGATGCAGGCGAAGCTGGCACGGGCCGGATCGCTCTCGTCCGGGACCGGGTGGCGGCGCGCTACCGGCGCGCTGCCTCGCGCGCGGCCGCCGGGCAGTACCAGCAGCGTGCCGATGGTCTCGCCCTCGCTCACGAGCGGCTTCATCCAGTCCACCGGCAGGCGGCCTGCCAAGGGGCCGGCAGCGGCACCCACCGGCGGTTCGGTATCGATATGGGCGATCCGCATCCCGCGCTTGAGGCCGGGCGCCGCGAGCCCCCACTGGCTCCGGAGGATCCGAGCGGCGTTGCGCGAGACGTGGAGGATGCGCCCCTTGCGGTCGAGCAGGATGATTCCGGCATCGCCGTGGCGCGGGAGCTGCTCGAGGCAGAGATCGAGGAGGCGCAGATGCTCGGCCTCGATCCGTTCGGCCAGCGTCCGCTCGATCCGCCGCGCCGCCAGGGTGGCCAGCGCCAGCATCTGCGGATGGAAGCTCTCCTTCGGGCAGGAGATGTCGACGAGCCCGGCGATGCTGTCGTCAACCGTATCGCGGATCGGCGCCCCGGCGCAGCTCCAGCCCTGAATGCCGGCGCAGAAGTGCTCGGCGCCGTAGACCAGTACCGGCCGGCTGGTTGAAAGAGCGGTGCCGATGCCGTTGGTGCCGGCGAGCTCCTCGCCCCAGCGGCCGCCGCGCTCGAGGTGAATCGCACGGCCGGCCTCGATCGTGCACACGTCGCCGACGGCCTCCAGGATCACCCCGCGGCCGTCGGTGACCAGCATCATGGCACCCGTGCCGGCGAGGAGGTCGATGGATTCGGTCAGCGTCTCGACCGCTGCCGTCAGCAGGTCCCGGTTCTGCTCGCGTATCTGCTCGGTGGCATCCCGGCTGAGGCGGGGCGCTGCATCTGCCCGCACGTCCACACCGTTGTCGCGGCAGCGCACCCAGGACTCGGCGACCAGCGCGCGCACGCTCGGCAAGGCGCAGGCATCCATGGCGACGAAGCGCTCCCACGCCTCGATGATCGCCCTTTCGCTGCCGTGATAGCCGCCGATCGCCTGCTCCTGGCCCAGACGGGCCGTCTCGTTGTTTCCGGGTCCTGCCATCCCGGTTCCCCTGCCGTTTGCCTCCAGCACACTCCTTAGCATCACGATGGTCGTGGTCCTGACAAAAACGTTTTCCCGATCCGGTCGTGCGGCACGGGCGTGCAGGGGCCCGCACCCCTGCACGCCTCGCCTTGGCCGGCGAGCCGCGGCGGGGGCTACGGCCGGCCGAGCCGCTCCGCACCGGCCCCGAGCGCGGGGCCCGCGGTCGGGTCCTGGTGCTCGGGCCGGTCGGCGATCAGGGTATGGGTGGTCAGGATGAGCTTCGCGACCGAAGCGGCATTGGCGACGCTGGTACGGATCACCTTGACCGGGTCCATGATCCCGGCTGCCACGAGATCGACGAACTGCCCGGTGGCGGCGTCGAAGCCCACACCCGCCGGGCCCGAAACCACCTGTGCCGCGATCTCGCGGCCGGAGAAGCCGGCATTCTCGGCGATGCAGGCCAGCGGCGCCTCGAGTGCCCGCTGCACGAGGCGAATACCCTCGCCGATGCTCGGGTCCTGGCCGGCCAGGAGTGCATCGAGTTCGGGCGCCATCTGCGCCAGCGCCGTCCCGCCACCGGGAACGACGCCCTCCATACGCGCTCCCCTGGCCGCGTTCAGCGCATCCTCGAGGAGCTGCGCCGCCCGCTTCTGCTCGACCGGGGTGGCGCCGCCCGCGACCAGGATCGCCGTGCCGCCGGTGAGCCTGGCGAGACGCTCGGCCAGCTTGTCGCGCTCGACATTCTGGGGTGCGGCCTCGAGCTGGCGCTCGATCTGGGCGCGGCGGGCGCGGATCGCCTCCGGGGCACCGCCGCCGCCCACGATCGCGGTCCGGTCCAGCATCACCCGGATCCGCTCCGCCTGCCCGAGATCCTGGGCCGTCGCCGCCTCGACCCGCCCGCCGAGCTCGCGCGCCAGCACGCGGCCGCCGGTGAGGATCGCCAGATCCTCGAGCATCGCCTTGCGCCAGTGACCATAATCCGGCGGGTTGACCGCGACCGCGATACAGCCCTGGCGCCGGGCCGCGATCAGCCGGGCCACGGCATCGGGGGCGATCTCCTCGGCGATCACGAGGAGCGGCCGGCGCTGCCGTGCCACCTCCGCCAGCACGGCATCGAGCGCTGCCGCGTGCGGGATCCTGTTGTCGGTGATCAGGATGAGAGGCTGTTCCAGCACCGCCTCCATGGTCTCCGGGTCGGTCGCCATGTGGTGCGAGAGATAGCCGCGGTCGAACGACATGCCCTCCAGCACGTCGAGCCGTGTCGGCTCGCCCGGAACGCCGTGCTCGACCTCGATGATGCCATCGGGTCCCACGCGCCGGACCGCCTCCGCCACGAGCCGCCCGAGCGCAGGCTCGGTCGCGGCGACCACGGCGACCTGCTCGAGCGCCCGATCGTCCGGGAGCGGCCGCGCCTGCCGCCGCAGCGCCTCGATCACGTGCGCGCAGGCGAGCTCGATCCCGGCCACGAGATCGACCGCGCTCTGACCCTGGTCCAACACCTTCACCCCGCCCTGGATCAGCGCGTTGGCGAGCACCGTGGCGGTCGTGGTCCCGTCGCCCGCGACGTCGTTGGTCTGCTTCGAGACCTCGCGCACGACCTGAGCGCCCATGTTCTCGAACCGGTCCTCGAGCTCGATCTCGGCGGCGATGCTGACGCCGTCGCGCGAGATCAGGGGCGTGCCGATCGGCCGATCGATGATGGCATTGGTACCTTTGGGCCCCATGGTACCCTGCACGGCCAGGGTCAGCTTCGCGACCCCGCGCGCGAGTGCCGCGCGCGCCTCGCCGTGATGCAGCATGATCTTGGCCATCCCTGTCATCTCCTCGGTGGCCCGGGCGCGCCGCCGCCAGCGCCCGCCACGGGCAGGGTTCGAACGTTGCCGTCGGTTGCAGGCAGTGGGGAAGGAGCGGCCGCCGGGCGCGGTGGCCCGGACCCGGCGGCCGCGTCACTCATTCGTAGGCGAGCGCGTCGTCCATGTTGCCGAACAGGACGACCGTGTTGTCGTCGACCATCACCATCCGGCCGTAGTGGGTCGAGGTCGAGATCTCGAACAGATGCGGGGTCATCTCGCGGCCCAGGGCCTCGCTGATCTCGTCCATCTTGAACTCGATCCGGCCCTCGCCGTCGATACGGATCATGGCCGGAAGATAGGTCACCCGAATGCCGGGCTTCTTCTCCATCACCTCGGCGATGCAGCGCGCCTCGACGCTGTCGTTCATGGTCACCCCGCACTGGTGCGAGATCGTGTTCTCGAAGGTGATGGCATCGAGCGGCTTGAAAAGCTGCTCGCTCGTCGTGACGCTCATGGCTCGTTTCCTGTTACGGTTGCGGGCAGCGGGCTCACTCGGCGGCGACCGGCTCGGCTGCCGGCTCGTCCCCGAGGGCGAGGCGGATGCCGATGGCGCTCGCGATCGCCTCGAGCCGGTTCGTCGCCTGCGCCACCGCGTCGGTGAACGCCGCGACCTTCACCCTGGGCTGCGAGAAGATCGGCTGGAGCTGGCGCGCCGCCGCCAGCGCCAAAGCACCATGCCGCTCGAGCCATCCCTCGAGCACGCCGCGATTGTGCTCGCCGTATGCCGGATCGGCCGCGAGGAGCTGGAACAGCTCCACCGTGTTGGCGAGGTTGCGCTCGAAATCGGCCTCGGCGGCCGAGACCACCGCCGGGGTGGCGAAGTCGTTCTGCGCGGCCGCCGCCTGCATGACGAAGCCGCTGCGGAAGAGCTCGCCCACCAAGGGCTCGAAGACGACGTTCACGGCGAAGTACTGTTCGAGATAGTCGCTCGCCCCGCCGATCGCCTCGACCGCCTTGCGGGTCTCCTGCCAGATCGGGTCTTCGAGCCAGTGCCGCTTGCCGGCATCGGCATCGAAGCCCGGCATGTCCTGGCCGATCTCGCTCAGGTAGAGGGTCAGATCCTGGGCGAAGCGCAGCTTGTAGGAGGCGTTGGTCAGGATCGCGTTGTTGATCATCTGGGTGTAGCCCATGCGCTGCGCGCGCATGGTGGCCTTGCCGAGGCCGTATTCGGCGTGCTTCCAGGCACCCAGATGATCCTGCAGGATCTTGACCCACATCTTGTCGAACCGGGCGGGTGCTCCCGCGCGTCGCGCGTTCTCGACCACGTTCTTGATCGTCTCGACGATCGCCGACTGGCGCTGGTAGTGGGTTCGCTCCCATTCCTGGTCGACCGAGCGGAACTTGTGCCAGTCCGAGCTCTCGAGGCGGGTCCAGTCCTTGGAATAGCCCGGCGTGCCGTCGGCGAAGGAGATGATCCAGCCCTGCAGGAGATAGCGCTCGGGATCGGGCTGGACGTCGACGGTCACGTCCTCGTAGTGGGTCGCCTTCCGGCCCTTGGGCTCGAAATAGTTGTACCGGCGGCTGTCCCAGCCCGGGAACTGCTTCGCACCGGCGGCAGCCGACTTCGTCTCGTGAATCGCCATTCGAACCTCCCTTGGGTTCCGGGCCATCTCAACGCGTGGCCGGAGTGAACTTGTCGAAGTAGATGCGGTCCGATTCGACGCCGCCCATCTGCAGGACGGGCAGGACGGCATCGATCATCGGCGGCGGGCCGCACGTGTAGGCGTCGGCCTCATCGATCCCTTCCATCTCGCCCAGATGGCGCCGCAAGACCTCGTGGACGAAGCCGGTCTCGCCCGACCAGTCGTCGCCGGGCTCGGCGTGCGAGAGGGCGGGGATGAAGGCGAAGTCCGGCATCTCCCGTGCGAGCTCGGCGAAGAGATCGAGGTGGAACAGATCTTTGCGCGTGCGGGCGCCGTAGAAGAAGCGCACCGGCCTGGTCTCGCCGCTGGCACGCTGATCCAGCAGGATCGACAGGAGCGGCGACATGCCGGAGCCGCCGCCGATCAGGAGCATCGGGCCCTGCCGCCCCTCGCGGCGAAAGCAGGTCCCGTAAGGCCCGCGAAGCGAGAGCCGGTCGCCGACCGCGAGCCCGCCGTCGAGCTGCGAGGAGAAAGCACCCTCGGGGTACTTCTTGATGATGAAGCGCAGCCGGTGCGGCTCGGCCGGCGGGTTGGCCATCGAGAAGGAGCGGGTGATGTTCTTCCCGGGCAGCGAGATGTCGACATACTGCCCGGCCCAGAACTTCAAGGGCTGCTCGATCGCGAGCTCGACGAGGCGGATGTCGTGGGTGAGCGGGTGAATGGCCGCAAGCCGGGCCGGGTAGTCCTTGACCGGGATCGAGCGCGACAGCAGGTCCTCGTCGTAATTGAGCAGCTCGACCTCGATGTCGCTGTAGGCCAGGGTCCGGCACAACAGGACGTGATTGCTCTCGCGTTCGGGGTCCGAGAGGGCGAAGGTCGAGTATTTCAGGAGCTCGACGTCGCCTTCGAGCAGAACGCACTTGCAGGCCGAGCACTGGCCTTCCTTGCAGCCGTGCATCAGCGAGATGCCCTGGCGGAAGGCGGCATCGAGGACGGTCTCGCCTTCCTCGACCTCCATCTCGATGCCGACCGGCTCGAAGCGGACCCGATGGACCGCGGGTTTCGCTAACGGATTGGCGCTCATGGCATGGCTTTCCAGCACCCCGCCGCGCGAACGCGGCGGGGCCGAATGGCCTCGGGGGGAAGGCAGAGGTGCGGACACCCCTGCCCTCGCGGCGGTCAGACGGGCCGGATGGTGTAGCCCTTGCGGTACTCGGCGATGTGCTGCTCGCGCTGCTCGGGCGTCATCTCGCGCAGCTTCACGAGCGGGCTTTCGATCGTGTAGCCACGCACGTGATCGAGCGTCCAAAGGTCCTTCTCGTCGAGCGAGAGGTGGGGCTGGGCGATCAGCGTCTTCCCGTCGGGACGGACGAAGCCCATGTCCTGAATCGCGTCGGCGAGATCCCAGCCGTGGTAGACCTCCTCCCACTGCCGCCGGCCGCTGAAGCGGCCCATGGCCGGGGTCGGGCGGCCCTGGTACTCGGCGGCGAACGCCTCCTTGTGCGTCCAGCGGTCGATCTCGGAGGCGTAGGTGTAAATCTGCCCGTCGACCTCGTCGACCTGGAAGTCCTCACGGATCACGCAGGGAACGAGGCAAGACCAGCAGCGGTGCGGGTAGACGTAGCCCGTGTCGGCGAAGGTGATCGGCGGGTTGCCGGGCTTGCCGAGCTTGCGGTAGTTCTCCCACCAGGCGCCGTACTCGTTGTACCAGCCGGGGTACTTGCGCTCGAACCACTCGAAGTCGCGCTCGTTCAAAGGATCGATGCGCCAGAAGTTGGCCCACCAGCCGGCCGAGAAGAACTGCGCCACCTTGTGGACGTAGCCCTTCTTCACGATCGCATCGAACGCTTCCTGGACGTCGTCGTGGTGGATCTTGATGCCGTACTTCTCGAGCGGCAGCATGTAAGTACGGTAATAGTCCTCGTAGATCCAGCGGTGCCAGAGCTCGGCGTAAGACTCCTTGTTCTTGTCGCGGTTGGTCGTGCCGTACTCGATGATCGTGCCGATCGCGGCATCGACGATCATGTGGTTCTGCCAGAAGGCGTAGCGGATGTCGCGCTCGAGCAGGAGGTGGTTGTCCGGCTCTTTCAGGATCGACATCAGCATCGAGTGGCCGTTGCCGATGTGCCGGCTCTCGTCGGACTGGACCGAGAGGAACACGGTCGGCAGCGCGTAGTCGCCGTTGCGCGCGGCCTCGGATGGCATGGCCACGAACAGCGTGTTCGTGAACGCGGTCTCGGCCACCACCTGGAGATAGATGTTGGCGGCGGTGATCGCGTCGCCGGTGATGAAGGCTTCACCGAACTGCCGGCCGATGGTGGTGGCGTAGCACTTGCCGAACGCCTTCTCGGTGATGTCGAACCCGGCCGGGTCGATATAGTTCTCCATGTACCATTTCTTGAGGTTCATCTGGATCGTCGAGTGCCGGAACTCGTCGATCATCTGCATCGTGAAGCCGGTGCGCAGCTCGTCGCCGGGGGCGAGCTGGCCCAGCATCGCCATCGAGCGCGCGGCCGAGATCTCCGGGAAGGGGATGATCGCGAGGAAGAGCTTCATCCACTCGACCCAGCGCTGCTCGACGTTCCTGAACATGTCGCCGCGCAGGGCCGCATCGAGGGCGCCGTAGACCCGGTTGTCTTTCTCCTCCTGCATCGGAAAGTAGGAGCGCAGGACCTGCTTCATCGGGTCCCGCGGCACCTTGGTGATCTTGTAGTCGGTCGGGAAGGTCATCGCCTCCCGGACGTAGGACGGCGTCCAGCCGAGGTCGGCGACGCGGCGGGCGGCCTCGCCGATGCTGATCCCTTTCTGGGCGGTGATCCTGTTGAGGGTCAAACCAGCTTGCATTCGCTATCTCCCTGAAGCTCGTCCGCAGGACGAGCGCTGGCCGGACGTCGGCCGTTCTGTTCTCGTCGGGAGACCGGCTGATTCGCCTCGCGGGCTCATGAAACACCCTCGGCGAGGTGGGTCGTCCGCCGCGTCCGACCCTGGTCGAGCCTGCCTTCCGGCCGATGCGCTCGAGGAGCGCCGGCAGGGAGATCAAAAGCAAGTGCCGTGCCAAGTCGATCGGTTCGACAATAGAGGCAATGATGCCGAAGAGATGTTCCGAGTTGGAACAGGTCTGTATCAAGTGTCCCACTTTACGACAGCACCCGCCGATAGAAAAAATCCGGATATTTTCTACACCTGCAATACCACCGAAGAAAACGGCTGCCGACACAAAGCCGGCAGCCGCGAGTCGACGCAGGGAGGAAGAGTGCCGCGAGGCAGAAAACCTCAGATCTCGTTCTTGCCCATCTGGTCGGCGATGTATTCGGCCTGGCGGATGGCGAGCGCCACGATGGTCAGGGT
>NZ_JBBLZC010000130.1:0-540 GCF_037908215.1 Benzoatithermus flavus
AGAGTGGATCCTTTCCCAGGTCGAACGACTGGCCAAACGGAAGAATCAACCCCTTGTTGTTTCGATTGATGATACGATTTGCCAAAAAACGAAGCCTTCGTCACGGGCTGTGCACGCCATTCAAGGGTGCGACTGGCACTACTCGCATAAAGATCATCAATCGGTCTGGGGGCATTCGCTCGTTTGGCTGATGGTGCACACCTTCACGCAGGCGTTCCCATTTGCGTTCCGCCTGTATGACAAGAAAGCGGGAAAAAGCAAGATCGACCTGGCGATCGAGATGCTTTCCTCGCTCAAGGTGAAGCGGGCTCAGCCGGTGTATGTGCTCATGGATTCGTGGTATCCGTCTAAGAAGCTCATCGAAGCCTGTCTGAAACAGGGATTCCATGTCATCGCGATGCTCAAGACGAACCGGATTCTCTATCCGAACGGGGTTGCCGTCCAAGCGAAGCAGTTGGCCCGCTCCATCGAACCGAATGACACTCACCTCGTCACGGTGGGAGAAGAGCATTATCGCGTCTATCGTTACGAAGGAGCGCT
>NZ_JBBLZC010000131.1:0-538 GCF_037908215.1 Benzoatithermus flavus
TTTGCTCATCATCGGCGCTATCTACACGGTGTTTTTAACCGGCATTCGCGCCTACGAGCGCATCGGCATCGAAAACGACTTGCGCAGCGAAGCGGACTACGCCATGGCCCGAATAATGAACGAGCTGTACACGCTCTCTCCGGATGGAATGGAAAGTCAAGAAGAAAACAAGCCGTTAACGGCCGTCACTTTTGTGAAAAACCAAGAATTCAAAGCCGATGCAGACACCGGACTTGTCTCCCGCGAAGAGAAAAAGCCGGAAAGCATCGAGCGGATGACGATGTCCATCCAAGACGGCGCGCTCGCGATCAATGGCGAAACGATCACCTCTTCCCGCTTTTTGCTGGACGACTCTTCATCGTTTTCATTCCGTTGCGCACGAAAAGAAGGCAACCTGTGCCGCAGCGGCGTCATGACGATCCGTCTCATTGTCTCCGACCGTCGACACGCCGATCCGAGTGGTTGGTTGTATGTGCCGCCGTTTACATTAACAACAGAATTCGGCTTTTAAGTATTGCGTTCCGAAATTTTGTCCTAT
>NZ_JBBLZC010000132.1:0-537 GCF_037908215.1 Benzoatithermus flavus
TCGCGGTTTGCAAATGGCGGAACGGAACGCGCTCGATGCGATTTCGCTCATCCAAACGGCGGAAGGGGCGTTAAACGAAGTCCACAGCATCCTGCAGCGGATGCGCGAGCTGGCTGTGCAGGCGGCGAATGATACGCTGGAGCCGAGCGACCGCGCTGCCATTCAAGCGGAAGTGGATCAGCTGACAAAAGAAATTGATCGCATTGCTGATACGACACAGTTCAACCAAAAGATTTTATTTAGTGGTTCGCCGGAAGGCCGGGCGTTTGTCCAAGCAAATTCTCCAACCATTCGTTATGCAGGAAATGGAACATGGCAGGGAGTTGTTACAGCGACACCAACGGATCCGGCGAAAGTCGTACTCGACTTTTCAAAGAACCTCGGTATGTTGACCCAAGATCAAATCGATGGTCAAACGTTCACAATTAATGGAAAAAAATACCAATTAGACAGCAAAAATAATGGGTTAACCAATACGGGGCACATTGCCGTGAATGTCAGCTGGATTGCCACTCCTGCGAACGATAGTGACGCCGT
>NZ_JBBLZC010000133.1:0-536 GCF_037908215.1 Benzoatithermus flavus
CGGGCCATTTCGGCCACTTCAGCGCACAGATCGCCTCCGCCAGGTCCAGCTCCTCCGCCAGACGCGGCGCCCGGCGGTCCAGAAGCCGCCGGATGCGGCCACGCAGCGCCTCGACCGGGCTTGCCGCCGGCGCGGCGTCGTTGGCCGGCACCGGCGCTTCCTCCGCGTGCCCCGGATCGGTCACCGGCACCCCGGTCTCATCGATGCCGAACACCTCTCTCGGCACCGGCGGGCGGTAGCAGCCGAGATACGCGCCCCGAAGCCAAGGCGGGTTGTCGCGGGTGAGCTCGTCGAGCGCCTGCCTGTCCTCCTCGCCGAGCAGCCGCAGCTTCGGCCAGGCCGGCTTGGGCTGCCTGGCGAACCAGGCCTCGTAGACGGTGGGGTCGGGGTCGCTGGCGGCCTTGTAGTGCTCGAGCAGGTGGAGCGAGCGGCGGGCGAAGGCCTGCCGCTCCCAGGGCTCGAGCGAGGCGAGGATGGCGAGCCGGGCCGCCTCGCGCGCGGGGTCGGCCTCGACCGGCGGCAGGACCGCCGCGTCC
>NZ_JBBLZC010000134.1:0-536 GCF_037908215.1 Benzoatithermus flavus
GCAGCGACTGCATCGCATGATGGAGCAGCACGTGATGCTCCCAGTCGTATAGATTGTCGATGCCAAACGCCCGCTCGATTTTTTGCGCCCCTTCTTCGGTGAGGAAAATTTGTTTCGTCTCCAAAGACCGTTCATACTCTTTTCCTTCTTCGAAGGTGCGGACGATGCGCGCCATAATCGGGAACAATTCGGCTCCGATTCCCGATTTATTGGCGATAATGAGCGGGGTGCGCGCTTCGTCGATTAAAATGCTGTCGATTTCATCGATGATGGCGTAATACAGCGGGCGCTGCACTTTATCTTCGAGGCGGTACACCATGTTGTCGCGCAAATAATCAAAGCCGAACTCGGTGCCGGTGCCGTACGTGATATCGGCCGCGTACGCTTCTTTTTTCTCGCTGGCCGTCATTTGCGACACATTCAGGCCGACGGTTAAGCCGAGAAAGCGGAACACACGGCCCATTTGTTCGCAGTCCCGGCGCGCCAAATATTCGTTGGCCGTAATAATGTGGACGCCTTTTCCAAGGAGGGCGTGC
>NZ_JBBLZC010000042.1:0-28009 GCF_037908215.1 Benzoatithermus flavus
CCTTCCTCGCAGGGCCACTTCCGCCTGTCGTCGGAAGAGCGGCTTCGTCGGTCGTCCGACAGCCGACCGGCGCGGCCGTGCCCGGGCGGGACGCGGCGCCGGCCGGCACCTGTTCCTAGATATCTATCTAGCTAGAAAGCTAGAAAGATATTTTATGTCGCCGGCATGCGGCGCCGCGGCCCGGGCCCGGAGCGTCGGCGGTATCGAACCGTGCCGGTGCGCTTCCGCGCTCGCCGGGCTTTACAATAGCTAGATAGCAATTAAGCTATTTATTTAGCTAGATCGGCAGGCAGGTTGCCGGGCGCCCGGCACCACCCTAAGCTCGCCGGCCGACGAAGGGTCGGCCGGGAGAGCAAGGATGCCGCGGATCGGGCTGCTGGCGCAGAAGGGTGGGGTCGGCAAGACCACGCTCGCCGTCCACCTCTCCGTGCTCGCGGGCGACGCGCTTCTGATCGACCTCGACCCGCAGCGCTCCGCCGTCGCGTGGTGGCGCACGCGCGCGGCGCCGCTGCCGGCGATGGCCGAAGGCAGTGCCACGAGCCTGCGCTCGGCGCTCGCCGCCGTGCGTGCCCCTTGGGTGCTGATCGACACGGCCCCCCACGCGGAGGAGGACGCGCGCCTGGTGGCCGAGAACGTCGACCTCGTGGTGATCCCGACCCGGGCCGCGATCCTCGATCTGCGCGCCATCGCCTCGACCGTGGCCATCGTGCGGCGCGCCCGGACCCCGGCCGTGATCGTGCTCAACGCCGTGCCGCCCGGCCGCACCGTGGCCGAGGCCACGGTCACGACCGAGGCGCGTGCGGCGGTACAGGCCTACGGCCTGCCGGTCTGCCCGGTCGCGGTCGGCCAGCGCGCGGCCCTGTCGCACGCCCTGAACGACGGCCGCGCGGTGAGCGAGTTCGAGCCGAACGGCAAGGCGGCGGGCGAGATGCGTGAGCTCTGGAGGTGGATCCATGACCAAGCGACCGACGCTGCTGGGCGCTCTGGCCGCGCCGCCTGAGGCCGCGCCCGTGCGCGAGGAGCTGGTGGCGCTCTATGCGCGCGTTCCCTACTCGCTCGCCGAGCGGCTCAAGGACATCGCCCGCGAGCGCTCCAAGGCGGCGCGGCGCCGGGTGACCGTGAACGAGCTGGTGATCGAGGCCCTGCGCAAGGTGGCGTTCTGAAGGGTGCCCTTCGGTCGGGAGCGCGGGGCCCGCCGACGGGGACCCTGGTCTTCTCCGGAGCTTCGGGCGTCCCGAACCGGCCTCGGCCCGGGCGGCGTCTCCCGCACCGTCCGCCCTTCGCGCTGCGGCCGGACCGAAGGCAACGGCGCTCTTCGCGCTCCGTTGCCGCGAGGCCGGCTGCTCCGCCGGTGGCCGGCCCGGTGGGCCGAGGCTGCCGGCGGACGGACGGCGCCGAGCGGATGCGGGTCGGCGAGCAATGCGCCATCCCTCGTGCCGCCGCTGCTTACGTTCAGGCAACGGTGAGCATACGGTGGCGGCATGAGTCCGACGGCCGATCAGAAAACGAGCCCCGACGGCGCGCCGATCGGGATCACCGGCAGCCATGCCCTCGAGGCGGTGGACCGCGCCATCCTCGACCCGCTCTCCGGCATCGGCGGGCGACGCGAGGTCGAGCGCCGCAGCCGGCGGGCGCCACACGCGCGGCCGCGGCTCGGTCGCACGGCGCGCCTGCGGACCGAGGCCGAGCGAGCAGGCTCCGGCGCGCGCGGATCCCGACCATGACCGAGACCACCCGCGACCACGACGAGATCCCGGCCATCCTCGCGAGCTACTTCGCGGATCTGCCGACCCGGAGCTTCCGCGACGTCATGGAGCGGCCGTTCTTCGCCATCGCCAAGAGCCGGCGGACGCGGCCGATCGAGTATGCCGAGACCAGGGACGACGGCAGCATCAGCATCCGCATCGACGGCAAGCCCGGGGTGGGCATCGCCACGATCTGGGACCACGACGTGATGCTCTGGGCGACCTCGCAGATCGTGGACCGGCTCAACCGCGGCCTCGAGCCCAGCCCACGCCTGCGCTTCGCGATGAACGAGCTCTTGCGCGCCATCGGCCGGACCGACGCGCGCGGCAAGGCGCAGGCGACCCGCTACGAGGAACTGCGGGCGGCGCTCGAGCGCCTGCGGACCACCTCGGTCGTGATCGTCGCCACCGAGCGGCGCGGCAACCAGGAGAAGCGCACCCGGGTGGCGTTCTCCTGGCTCGACAGCGTCGGCGACATCAAGGAGGACGGCGAGCCCGACCGAGCCGAGATCACGCTCTCGCGCTGGTTCTATCAGGGAATCACCGCCGGCCGGGTGCTGGCGATCGATCCGGCCTATTTCCGCCTGACCGGCGGCCTCGAGCGGATGCTCTACCTTCTCGCCCGCAAGCATTGCGGCCAGCAGCCCGAATGGGAGGTCAGGCCCGACACCCTCTACGCCAAGACCGGCTGCGAGGACGCGTTTCGGAATTTCATGATGCGGCTGCGCAGGCTGGCCAGGGCCGACAGGCTGCCGGGCTACACGGTCGGCCTCGAGGGCGACGAGACCGTGGTGGTGTTCCGGCGGCGGACCCCGGCCGACGCCGGATCGTAGCGGCCGGCGCCGGCTGCATCCGATACTGCGACCGGACGAGCCGGAAGCCGCGGATCTGCTGGAGCCCGGCCGCGGCGACCCGGCTTCGGTCGCAGTATCGGCTGCAGCTCGGTCGCAGACCCGAAAACACGTCCGGTCGGAAGGAGCACGAGACGGCCCTGGGAAAAAACTGTGGATAAGCTGTGGGCGGCGTGTGAATCAGGTCGCAGTATCGGCTGCGGGTGCCTGTGGATTAGGTCGCAGTATCGGCTGCAGTTGGTCGCAGTATCGGCTGCAGGGGGGTCCAGCTAACCAATTGAATTTGCTCACGAATCGCACTAGTTATCCACCCTCTAACTTATCTAACTATATTAAGAATCCTAACTGATGATGCCCAAGACCCCACCACCACTTCCGGGCGGCGCGCCCGGGACGGGCCGGGAGCCCACCCCCGACGGCGCACCCGGGACGGGCCGAAAACCGATCCCGAACGGCTCGGCCGGGACAGGCAGAAAGGACAGGCAGAAAAAAGCTTGCAAGCGTGCGGGCGAGACCTGCATCGGCGCTCCGACCGAACACCCGACGGTGCGACGACGGCCTTCGGCTCGTCCAGAAACACCGACCAGGCCCGGAGAATACCGGAGCCGAAGCTACCGAAGCCTCGACATGGCGACGATGCATGAGGCTCCGAGAGCCTGCGTCTGCTCGAACACGTCGTCCACCCGAAGCGGAGCGCCGGCCGCGCCGCCCGTCCTGCAATCTCCTCGGCACCGGCATGGCACGAGGCGCAGTGGCCCGCGCCGCCGTCGGAGCCGGCGCGAATAGGCCCTAGGAGCGCCTACGGAGCCCGTAGAGCGCCATCGGCGCTGATGGGGTACCCTACCTACCGGCCGACCCGAATCGCGCGTCCTTGGCCGTCTGCGGCCCGGCAACGGGCATTCCGGCCGACCCGGCCCGATCGGCCCGGTCCGGCCACCAGCTCCGACAGACGCGGTCCAACTCTGCGCGCTCCGCTGCCGGGCAAGCACGGGCGTCGCCGCCGCGCCCGGCAGATGGCGCGGATCCGATCCCGGGATTTTAACCAAGGAGAAAAAATGTCGCTCTAGTAGACGCTGTAAGATAGAATTAAAATGACAACACGCCGATCGCAGCCAGCGGGATTCCCGCAGCGCAGCATAGCGACAACCGATGCCGCGAGCGCCGCAGGCGCACGAGCGGCGCCCGGAAACGCCCAGGAAACGCCGACCACCATGCCACCCTCCCTCTCCCGCCGGCGGCAGCTCCGTGTTCTCGCCGCAGCGCTCCTCGCCGCGGGTGCCACGCCGGCCGCGGCCGGGACGGAGCCGGCCGCGGGCGCGTACCGCCTGAACCCCGGCGACGTGATCCGCCTCTCGGTCTGGAAGGAGGAAAGCCTCACCCGCGAGGCCACGGTCCAGCCCGACGGCAGCGTCTCCTTCCCACTCGCGGGCCAGGTGCCGGCGGCGGGCAGGACCGCGGCCGAGCTCGAGAACGAGGTAAGGAACCGGATCGCCCGCTACGTCGCCGACCCGGTGGTCACGATCGAGCTGCTCGATGCCAGGGGCAACCGGGTCTACGTCCTGGGCGAGGTGCAGAAGCCCGGCCAGTTCCAGCTCGACCGGCCGACCAGTCTGGTTCAGGCCCTGGCGCTCGCGGGTGGTCTCACCCCGTTCGCCGCGCGCAAGTCGATCCGCCTTCTGCGCCGCGACGAGAAGGGGGTGGAGCAGGTCACCATCCTCGACCTCGACCGAGTGACCAAGGACACGAGCGCGGCGGGTAATCTCGTGCTCCAGGCCGGCGACACCATCATCGTGCCGGGCGGATCCCTGTTCTGATGCCGCCCCCGCCGCTGCCGGCGCCGGCACGGCTCGCGGCCGCGTGCCTCTTGGCCGCGCTCCTCGCGGGCGTGCCGGCGGCACGCGCCGCCGAATGGACGGGTCAGGTCCGGGCGGTGCAGGAGGTGGGGGTCACCGACAACGTCGCCCTGAGCGCCGGAAAGTCCAAGGCCGACCTGAGCTCGGTGAGTTCGGTCGCGGGCGAGCTCACCGGCCGCACGCCCCGCACCCGGCTCACGCTCGCGGCAGCGGCCGATCTCGTGCGCTATCTCGACCGGAGCCGCTACGATTCCGACGACGAGCTCCTGAGCACGCGCATTCTGCGCCTGGGTCGGCGCTCGCAGCTCGCCCTCGAGGGCAGCCTGCGCCACGACAGTGCCTCGGTCGACCTCGCACAGCGCTCGAGCCCGACCCAGCGGCTCGACCAGCGTCGGCTGACCCTGGCGCTGGCCCCGAGCTGGACCTACGCGCTCGGCCGACGCGACGAGCTCGTGCTGGGCGCCGGCTGGACGCGGCGGATCTTCCCCGACGGCAGCGGCTCGGCCGACGGCCCCTATCTCGCCTACGATCTTCTCGCCTTCGCCCTGAGCTGGAACCACGACCTCACCCGCCAGCTCATGGCCGGGACGGCGCTTCATGGCAGCTATTTCGAATCGGCGCGGCAGCGTACCACGTTTCTGAGCCCGCTCCTCACCTTGCGCCATCGCCCGGCCGAGCGCCGCAACCTCGAGGTCCGGGCCGGGCCCACGCTTTATGCGGTCGAGACCCAGGCCCGCGCCGCAGGCGGGACGTTGACGCAGGTGCAGGAGCAGAAGCTCGGCTACACCGTGCGCGCGAGCCTGGGCCAGGCGCTCACCCCCCGCACGACGCTCACCCTCGTGGCCGAGAAGGCGCTCGAGCCTTCCGGGGACAATGGCGAGATCGTGGACGCGAGCCGGCTCTCCTTGCGCCTCGTGCACGAGCTCGGCCGCGACTGGCGCCTCGAGCTGGCAGGGCTTTTGCAAAGACAGAGCGGGATCGGCGGGGCCACATCCTTCGTCGACCGGACTTATGTCGAGATCGAGCCCGGGCTCGCCTGGGCGCTGAGCCGGGAGGCCGCGTTGAGCCTGCGCTACCGCTACCGCCACGAGATGTTCGATGGGAAGGACGGCGACGGCGCCGACGCGCACGCCCTGATCCTGCGCCTCGGCTACGACCTCCCGCTGCCGCGTCGGGGCGGGTGAGGCCGATGGACCGTCGGACGGGATCCGTCTGACATGCCGGCACGAGCACTCTCGCCGGCCGAGCAGCTCCTGATGCTGCGCCGGCGCAAATGGTGGTTCCTCCTGCCGGCCGCGGCCGTCCTCGCCGCCACCGTGGCCGTGACCCTCGCATGGCCACCCACCTACCGCTCCACGGCCACGATCCTGATCGAGGAGGCAGAGATGCCGGAGGATCTCCAGGGCCTCGTGGTCGCGGAATATGTCGAGAAGCGCTTCGAGGCGATCACGCGCCGGGTGATGGTCACGGACAGCCTGCTCGGCATCGTCGAGCGCTACCGGCTCTACCCGGAACGGCGCAAGCGCGAGCCCCTGAGCAAGCTCGCCGCCGCCATGCGCGAAGACATCCACACCGAAATGATCCGCGCCAACGTGGTCGACCCCAAGAGCGGCCAGCGGCGCAGCCTGACCGTGGCCTTCTCGCTCGCCTTCGACTATCCCGAGCCCGCGACGGCGCAAAAGGTCGCGAACGAGCTGGTCTCGCTCTATCTCGACGAGAACATCCGCCAGCGGCGCGAGCGTGCGGCCGAGACGGCGGGCTTCGTGCGGAGCTCGCTGCAGGAGGCCGAGCAGAAGATCCGCGCGGTCGAGCAGGAGATCGCCGCGTTCAAGGCCAGGAACGCCGGGCTCCTGCCCGAGGACCAGCTCGCGGTCCAGAGCGGGATGGCGCGGCTCGAGAGCGAGCAGCGCGACCTCGACCGACAGCTCGCCGTTCTCCGCCAGCGCGAAGCCCAGCTCGCCGCCCTCCTCGCCCGGACCGAGCCCGTTCTCCTCTACGGCGAGAACGGCCAGCCGCAGAGCCCGGCGGCCCGGCTCGAGACCATGCGCGCCGAGCTCGTGCGCCTGAGCGCGCGCTACAGCGCGGATCATCCGGACGTGGTTCGGCTGAAACGCGAGATCGAGGCACTCGCGGGTGAGACGCCCGGGACGGGCGGCGGGACCGGGGCGCTCCGGCGCGAGCGCGAGCAGCTGCGGACCGAGATCGCCGCGCTCGACCGGCGCTACGGCCCGGACCATCCGGACGTCGCGGGCAAACGCCGCGAACTCGCCCGGATCGAGGAAGCGCTGCGCGCCGCGGGCAGGAGCCGGACGGCACCCGTGGCCGGCGGCCGGCCCGACGACCCGGCCCCCGATAATCCGGCCTACGTGTCGCTCCAGGCCGAGCTCGCGAGCGTCAGGGCCGAGCTCGCGGCCCTGAGCCGGCAGGCCGCCGAGGTGGCGCGCAGCCTCGCGGAGCTGCGCGAGCGGGCGCTGCGGGCGCCCCAGGTCGAGCGCGAGCACCAGCTTCTGCAGCGCCGGCTCCAGGACGCCCTGGCGGTACGCGAAGGGCTCACCAAAATGGAAGCCTCGGTCCAGCTCGGTCAGAGCCTCGACAGCCAGCTCAAGGCCGAGCAGCTCTCCCTGATCGAGCCGCCTTCGCTGCCGGAGCGGCCGGAGAAGCCGAACCGGCCGCTCCTCCTTCTGATCGGCTGCGTCCTCGCCCTCGGCGCCGGCACGGCCGGGGTGGTCACGGGCCAGCTTCTCGACGACGCCGTCTGGTCGCCCGAGGACATGGCAGCGCTCCTGGGGGAGATGCCGCTCGCGATCGTCCCGCACGCGTCCGTTCCGGCCGGGTGGCGGCTGGCCCGGCTACGCGCGATCCTGCCTTCGAGACCGCGGCGGCGCGGCCGCGTCGCCGACGGTGAGGGAGCACGGCCGTGAGCAGCGGACCCGTGGGCATCGCGACCGCCGCCGAGAAGATCCGGCGTGCGCTCGAGAAGGGGCGACCGGGTGGCCATACGGCGCTGCCGGGCGGCGAGGTCGTGCTCCGCATCGCCTACACCCGCACCGCCGTCCGGGAGCCGCCGCCGGGCGCGCTGCGGCGCCAGGGCGTGCTCGCCGGCGAAGCGCGCCATCCGGTGGCGGACGCGTTCCGGGTCCTGCGCGCCCGGCTGCTCGCCGAGCTCGACGCGCGCGGCGGCGGCATGGTCGCGGTCACGGCCGCCGGGCCGGCGGAAGGCAAGACCTTCGTCGCCACGAACCTCGCGGTCGCGATCGCGAGCCTGTTCACGCGCACGGCCCTTCTGGTCGATCTCGACCTGCGCCGGCCGGTGGTGCACCGCCGCTTCGGGCTCGCGCCGAAGCAGGGCCTCGCCGACTGCCTGTTGGGCCGGGCGGCGCTCGAGGACTGTCTCGTCAATCCCGGCATCGAGCGGCTGGTGCTGCTGCCGCAGCCGGAGCCGCTCACAGGCGGCGCTTCCGAGCTTCTGGCCTCGCCGCGCATGGCGGCCCTCGCCCGCGAACTGCGCGGCCGCTACCCGGACCGGGTCGTCATCCTGAACACCCCGCCGCTACTCGCGGGCGACGACGCGCTCACGGCCTCGGCCCTCGCCGACGGCTGCCTGCTCGTGGCGCGGGAGGGACGGACCAGCCGGGCGAGCCTGCTGCGCGCCGCCGAGCTGATCGGCCGCGAGCGCCTGCTGGGCTCGGTCCTCGACGACGCGCGCTGGTCCGGGAGCCCGGCCTACGGCTACTGAGCACTGGCTGCGAAAGGCCCCGGGCCCATGCGGAACCTCTACGAACCCTTCTTCGGCTTCCACGAGAAGCCGTTCTCGCTCGCCCCGGACCCGCGCTTCCTGTTCCCCGGCCGCAGCCACGCCACCGCGCTCGCCATGCTGGAATACGGCCTCGGCGAGCCTGCCGGGTTCGTCGTGCTCACCGGCGGCAGCGGCACCGGCAAGACCCTGCTCCTGCGCCATCTCGTGCAGAGCCTCGGCGAGGCGGTGATGCCGGCGATGGTGACGAGTCCGCCGGCCGCGGGCGACCTCGTGCCGTGGCTCCTCCTCGCCTTCGGGCTCGACGGCGAGGCGGCCGACCCGGTCGGCCGCCACCAGCGCCTGCTCGACCATCTGCGCCGGCTCGAGGCACAAGGCCGGCGCGCGCTCCTGATCGTCGACGAGGCGCAGAACCTGGACGAGGCGGCGCTGCAGCGGCTCCGCCTGCTCGCCGGCGCCGCGGTCGAGGCCGCGTGCCCACTGCAGCTCGTGCTGGCGGGCCAGCCGGGCTTGCGCCGCACCCTGCAGCGACCATCGCTCGAGAGCTTCGTGCAGCGGATCGCCGCCGACGGCCATCTCCGGCCGCTCGAGCGCCGGGACACGCTGGCCTATATCCGCCACCGCCTCGAGGTGGCGGGAGGGGATCCGGATCTGTTCGACCGGGAGGCGGCACTCGCCGTGCACCACTTCGCCCGCGGCGTGCCGCGGCTGATCAACGGCCTGTGCGACCTCGCCCTGGTCCTGACCTATGCCCAGGACCGACCGCGGGTGGAGCTCGCGACCGTGGTGGAAGCGGCCCTGGCCCGCCTCGAGGGCGGGCTCAGCGGCCTCGCGCCCGTGCCGTGGCGGGACGGGGCGCTCCGCTCGGGCAAGGCCTAACGGGCGGTGGTCGGGCTCTCGGGCGGTGCCGGGGAGGAGCCGGCCGGCGGCACCGGCCGGGCGGGGCCGCGGACCTTCCGGGCGTGGGCCTGTCCGAGCCGCGCCTCGAGCGCCTGCAACCGCTCGTGGGCGAGCTGCCCGTCCTCGGCGAGCAGCGCCGAATCCCGGCGCAGGCCCATGACCGCATCGACCAGGTCCCGGATCTCGAGCCCGGTGGCCTCGAGCCGGCCTTGCAGCCGCGGCAGCGCCTCGTCGAGCGTCCAGCCGGCGCCGGGGGCGAGCGGCGGCTCGGCGGGCGCGGGCGACGCCGCGGTCACCACGGGCGAGGCAGGGGCCGGCGTTTCGCTCCGCGGCGCGGCGGCAGGCGGTGCCACCGGCGGCGGCAGCGGCAGGAGGATCGGCGCCACGGGTGGCGGCTCGGGCCGGGTCAGCGACCAGGCTGCCGTGAGGACGGCCAGAAGGTTGCAGGCGGCGAGCAGCCATCCCGCCGCCTGCCTGCCCGGCCGTGGCGGCGGCCAGGCGCCATCGGCGCCGACACCCGCGGTCGGCAGCAGCAGGATATCGCTCGTCGTGCGCACGGCAGGGTCCGGTCTGTCGCGAAAGGCGCTTTGCCACGGGCAGAAACCGCCTGCAAGGCGAGACGACGGCGGCAAATGGCCCCGGTCGCCGCGGGCCGCAGGATGGAGCCGGTTGAGACAGAGGGATCAGCCGGCTCCACTCAGCCGCGGCTCGCAGCGCGAGGCGGCATCGCGGGCGGGCGCTGGAGGCTGATGGCACGGCCGCGGCCGGCTGGAGGGGGAACCGCCCGAATCGCGCGGCTATCGTCACGTTATGGCAAATCGACTGGATCCGGGCTCGAGGCCGGACGGCCGTCGCGGCGCCGGGAAGGGAGCCATGATCCGATCCTGTCCGCCGGCCGGGGCTCCCGCCGGCGCGCGCGGGCAGCGAGCAGGCTCAAGCCCGCGAGGGCCGGGGCGAGCAGGAAGCCGGTGGCGGGCAGCGGGGTGACGGCGAGCCCGGTCTCGAATCCGTCGAAGCCGACCCCGACCCCCTGCCGCTTGCTGCCGACGAAGGTGATCTCGATCCGGGCGATGTGCGCCGCCGTACCCTCGCCCGCCTCGCCCAGGACCCAGGTCCAGGGCAGGCCGTCCCCGACCTGGCTGTCGCCGAGCGGGCTCATGACGCTCGCGAGCGTGGTACCCGCCGTATCGAAGGCCGTGATCCGCCATTGCTCGGTGTGCCCGCGCCGGCCGTCGATGTCCCAGATCCGGCCAGAGGCGAAGGCCGTGGGCCGGGCGAGCTCCAGCACGAGCGCGGCACCTTGCCCGGTCGCCCGGAAGTCGTCGCCGGCGCGCAAGAAATAAGGCGGGAGCGTGCCGCCGTTGGCGGTATCGTAGGTGGCGGCGTGCCGGTTCAGGAAGGCCGAGACCTGGTCCGGGCCCGCCCGCTCGAGCGCCGCGTCGCCGAAGGGCCGGTCGCCTCGGTTACGCCAGCGGAGCACGACCCCTTGCCCGATCAGATCCTCGGGGCCGATCGCCCGATCGTCCGCAACCCCGCCGGGCAGCCGCGTCCAGTCGATCGCCGCCGCCCGGACCGGCGCGGCGGCCGCGAGCACGAGCACGGTCAGGGCCGCGCGGAGAGCGGCGACGAGACGCCGGTCGGGGCGGATCATGGGCAGGCTCGCAGCGACGGGGACACGGGCGGTTTCTAACGAGTTCGTCACGGGAAATCAACTTTAGATTTAGAATAACTACCGCCGGACGCATTCCGAGCTTCCCGGCACGCCTGCGCGAGCTCGCGGCTGCCGAGCCAGTTCAGCGTCTCGCCATCGATCGCGATCCCCGCCCGCCGCGGCGTCTTGCGGTCCAGCAGGCGCACGCGCCGCGCCCGCAAGCTCGTCACCGGGCCCGCCGCCGGCGCGACATCGTTCGCCGGCACCGGCGCTTTCTCCGCGCGCCCAGGGTCGATCACCGGCACCCCGGTCGCGTCGCTGCCGAACGCCTCTCGTGGCACCGGCGGGCGGTAGCAGCCGCGATACGCGCCCCGGAGCCGGGGCGCGATCGCGGCCAGGGTCTCGACATGGTGGGCATCGGCACGGATCCCGTACCAGAACGCGGCGGCGAGCCGCTCGAGCTCGAGCGGCGTTCCGGGGCTGCAGGCTCGCCCGCGGCTCGTCGAGATGCCGCGCCCATTCGGCCGGGTGCCGGCGTGGCAAGCTTTGTGCAGATCGGGAAAAGCCGCCCGCGAGGGCGATGCCAACTCGTGCGCCTCGGGACGATGCCAGAGACCGCCACCGATCCCGTCACCGCCGCCACCCGCCCGCCGGTGCCGCTCGCGGGCCTGCTCCTGGCCGCCCTTGCCTTCGCGGGCACGGCCCTGTTCGGGCCGAGCCTCACGGGCCTCGCCGTCGCGTGGGCGCAGCCGGAATACAGCCATGGCTGGCTGATTCCGGCCGTGACCCTGTTCCTCCTCCTCCGGCGCCGCGCGGCGATCCTGGCCGCGTGCGGTCCCGGATCCTTCGCCGGAACGGCGCTGGTCCTGCTCGGGCTGCTCGTGCTGTTCCTGAGCCGGATATCCTCGATGCTGACCCCGGCCGTGATCGGCTTTCTGCTGGTGGCGGGTGGGCTCGGCCTTGCCGCGCTGGGGCCGCGCGCGATGCGGCCCGTCTGGCTGCCGCTCGCCTTTCTCCTGTTCGCCCTGCCGATGCCGGCGACGGCCTATTACCTGCTCTCGACCAAGCTGCAGCTCCTCTCCTCCGCGCTCGGCGCCGCCGCGCTCCGGCTCGCCGGGGTCAGCGTCCATCTCGAAGGCAACATCATCGATCTCGGCGTCTACCGTCTCCAGGTCGCCGAGGCCTGCAGCGGGCTGCGCTATCTTTTTCCGCTCTCGGCGTTCGGCTTCTTGTGCGCCTGGCTGTTCCGCGCGCCGCTTCCCGCCCGTGCCCTCGTCCTGGTCTCGGTGGCGCCGATCACCGTGCTCGTGAATGCGCTCCGGCTCGCGCTCACCGGGCTCCTCGTCGAGCACGGCAGCATCGCCCTTGCCGAGGGTTTCCTGCACCTGTTCGAGGGCTGGGCGATCTTCCTTCTCGCCCTCCTCCTCCTCTTCGGCGAGATGGCACTCCTCGCCCGCCTCCGGCCGCCCCGAGCCTCGGCCGAGGTGCAGGGCCTGCTCGATCTCGAGCGCATCGCCGGCACGAGCGCGATCGCGCCGCCGTCGCGGCCGGGGACCCGCTTCCTGCCGCTCCTTCTCGCGAGCCTGCTCCTGGTCGCGGCCCTGCCGGCCGGGCGCTGGGCCGATGCCCGCCCCGAACGGCCGCCGCTCCGGCCGGGGCTCGCCACCTTCCCACTCGAGCTCGGCCCTTGGCATGGGCGGGAGCGTCCGCTCGACGCCACGGCCCGGGCCGTGCTCCGGCCGGACGATTATCTCCTCGCCGACTTCGCCGCCGCCGATGAGGCGGCCGCAGTCAATCTCTGGGTGGTCTACTACGCCTCCCAGGCCAAGGGCGGGCGCATCCATTCGCCGCGCGAGTGTCTGCCGGGCAGCGGCTGGGAGTTCGTGCGGATCGAGCCGGTTCCAGCCCCGGCCGGCGGCTTCGTGGTCAATCGGGCCGTGATCGCGAAAGGCGACAGAAAAATTTTGATGTACTACTGGTACGAGCAGCGCGGCCGCCGTTTCACCGACGAGGTCTGGACCAAGCTCGCGATTCTCGTGGACGTGCTCGCCCGGCAGCGCTCGGACGGGGCCCTGGTCCGCCTAATGACCGAGATCCGGCCGGACGAGCCGGTCGCGGCAGCGGAAGCGCGGCTCGGGCACCTGTTCCGCCTCGCCTACCCTCGTCTGCAACCCCATGTCGGCCTGTGAGCCCCGAGCCATGCGCACTGAGCCCGTCCGATCGCGTCGCCGCCCGCTGCGCCACGCGGCCGCCGCCCTCCTCGCCCTCGTGCTCGCGGCCTGCGGTTCGCCCGAGGAGCGCGCCGCAGAGCATCTCGCGCGCGCCCTCGCCCATCTCGAGGCCGGCAACGATGCCAAGGCGCTGGTCGAGCTCAAGAACGTGCTGGAGCTCACCCCGAAGAACGCGCAGGCCCTGCTCCAGCTCGGCCGGCTTCACGAGCGTGCCCGGCGCTGGCCGGAAGCCTTCGCGGCCTACGAGGCGGCCGTAGCCGAGGATCCCCGCCTCGTCGCCGCCTGGACGAGGCTCGGCGAACTTGCTGTCCTGAGCGGCGATCTTGAGCGTGCGGCGCGGGCCGGGGCGGCGATCGGCGAGATCGAGCCCGAGAACCTGGACGGCCGCACGCTCCAGGCGGCGGTGAGCCTGCGCCGCGGCGATCTCGCCACCGCCGAGCGCCTCGCCGGCGAGGTGCTGGCGCGAGCGCCCGGCCACGGCAACGCGCTCGCCGTGCGCGTCGGTGTCCTGAACGCGCAAAAGCGCCTGCCCGAGGCGAAGGCACTGCTCGCCGAGGCACTCGACCGCGTCCCCGGCGATGCGAGCCTGCGCCTGCTGCGGATCGCCCTCGCCGAGAGGGAGGGCGCCTGGGAGGAGGCGGCCGCGGACTACGAGCAGCTGATCGCGCTCGCGCCCGCGAATCTCGTCTACCGTTCGGCGCTGGCCGAGCTCTACCGCCGCCGCGGCGACGACGGGAAGGCCGTGGCCACGCTCGAAGCGGCGCTGGATGCGGGCGGGGCCGCGGCGCTGCCACTCATGGGCGGGCTGGTCGATCTGCTCCTTCGCACGCAGGGCTTTCCCGCCGCCGAGGCCGAGCTGCAGCGCCGGCTGGCGCAGCACCCCGGCGAGCCTCGTCTCGCCTTCCTGCTGGCCGATCTCTACGCCCGCACGCAGCGGCCGGAGGCAGCGGCGAGGACGCTCGCGGGGATCGCGGCCACGGCCGGGGAGGCGGGGATCGCCCATGAGGCGCGCGCGGCCCTGGCCCAGCTCGCGCTGAGCCGGGGCGACGTGGCGCAGGCGCGCTCCCTCGCCGAGGCGGTGCTGGCGGAGGATCCCGAGCACCGCGCCGCCAACCTCGCCCGGGGCGCCGCCGCCCTGGCCCAGGGCGATGCCGACGAGGCGATCAGGAGCAGCCGGGCGGCGCTGCGGCAGAATCCGGGCTGGCCGCCGGGCCTGCGCCTGCTCGCCATGGCGCATCTGCGCCAAGGCGAGGATGCGCTCGCGGCCGAGAGCCTCGCCCGGCTCCTCGACAAGGCGCCCGGCGATCTCGAGGCGGCGGGGCTGCTGGCGGGCCTGCTCGTGGAGCGTGGCGAGCTCGACCGTGCCGCCGGGGTGTGGGACCGGGTGGTGGCGGCGTCGGGCGCGGCGCCGCCGCCGGCAGCGCTCGCCGCCCGCGCCGAGATCCGCATCCGCCAGCAGCGCTGGGAGGAAGCCGCGGCCGACATCGACCGGCTGAAGCACAGCGCAGGCCAGCAGGGGGCGGCGGCTCTGCTCGCCGGCCGGCTGCATCTCGCGCGCGGCGAGCCCGCGGCGGCGCGCCCCTTCCTCGCCGAGGCGGTCCGGCTCGCACCCGGAAGAATCGAGCCGCTCGCGGCGCTCGCCGGCAGCTTCCTCGCCGCGGGCGACCCCGCAGGGGCGCTCGGCGTCGTGCGAGAGCGCGTCGCCGCCGCCCCGACCGATGCCGCGGCGCAGAATCTCCTGGGCGGGCTCCTCGTCCGTGCCGGGCGGAGCGGGGAGGCCGAGGCCGCCTTCCGCCACGCCCTCGAGCTGCGCCCCGGTTGGGCGGCGCCGGCGCGGGCCCTCGCCCGGCTGCTGCTCGCGCGGGGCGATGCCGCCGGGGCGGACGCGGTCCTCGCGGCGGCACTCGAGCAGGCACCCAAGGATGTCGATCTTCTGCTCGCGCGGGCGGGAGCGCTGCTCGCCGCCGGCCGGCCGCTGCCGGCGATCGCGGTCTACGAGCGGGTGCTGGCCGAGGATCCCGGCCGGGAGGTGGCCGCGAACAACCTCGCGGCGTTGATCGCCGACCATCAGCAGGACGATCCGGCGCGGCTGCAGCGGGCGGCCGAGCTCGTCGCGCGCTTTCGCGGCAGCGACAACCCCTATTTTCTCGACACGCTGGGCTGGGTGCAGTACCGGCGCGGCGATTCCGTCCTGGCCGCGACCTATCTCGCCCGCGCCGTGAGCCGCGCCCCGGCGGTGGCCCAGTTCCAGTACCATCTCGGCATGGCGCTCGCGCGGAGCGGGCGCAAGGCGGAAGCCGCGGCCGCGCTCGCGCGGGCCCTGGCCGGCGAGGAGCCCTATCCCGGCCGGGCCGAGGCCGCGGCGGCGCTGGCTCGGCTGCGCGCCGAGAGCGCGACCGCGGCCGTGGCCCGCTAGGCCCATCGGCGGGCCGCGTCGCGGCTTGCGACGCGGTCGCGCCGTGCCCGGGATCCCGCCGCCGCGACGGAGAGGGAACGGCGCCTTCGCCGGGGACGATCCTGCGCGCGTGGCGGTCGGGCCGGCGGCCCGCTACCGGCTGGCCCGGCTTTTGCTCAACCTCGGGCAGACCACGATCGGTCTCGAAGAAACGTTGAACGGCAAGAACCGCCCCCGCGGCCGTGGCCGGGCGGAGAAAACGAGGGCAGACCAGGATGAGTGTGGCCATCGTCACCGGCGCCAGCGGGCTGGTGGGTGCCGAGACCGTCCGGCATCTCACCGGCCGCGGCCTCGAGGTGGTCGGCATCGACAACGACATGCGCGCCCGCTTCTTCGGACCCGCGGCCTCGACCCGGGCCTGCCGCGAGCGGCTGATCCGCGAGCTACCGTCCTACCGGCACGTCGATGCCGACATCCGCGACCTGGAATCCATGCGCCGCCTGTTCGAGGCCTACGGTCGCGCGATCCGCCTCGTCGTCCATGCCGCGGCCCAACCCTCGCACGACTGGGCGGCGCGCGACCCCTGCACCGACTTCGGCGTCAACGCGCAAGGCACGCTCAACCTGCTCGAGCTGACCCGGCGTTTCTGCCCCGAGGCCGTGTTCATCTTCACCTCGACCAACAAGGTCTACGGCGACCGGCCGAACGGGCTGCCGCTCGTCGAGCTGGAGAAGCGTTTCGAGCTCGCCCCCGAGCATCCCTGGCACGCGCACGGCATCGACGAGACCATGAGCATCGACCAGTCGCTGCACAGCCTGTTCGGCGCCTCCAAGGTCGCGGCCGACATGCTGGTGCAGGAATATGGCCGCTATTTCGGGATGCGGACGGCATGCTTCCGGGGCGGCTGCCTCACCGGCCCGGGCCATGCCGGTGCGGAGCTGCACGGCTTTCTCGCCTATCTCGTCAAGTGCGCCGTGACCGGCGTCCCCTACACGGTCCACGGCTACCGGGGCAAGCAGGTCCGGGACAACATCCACAGCGCCGATCTGGTCGAGGCGTTCTGGCAGTTCTTCGAGCGGCCGCGGGCGGGGGCGGTCTACAATATCGGCGGCGGGCGGGAGGCGAGCTGCTCGGTGCTGGAGGCGATCGAGCTCGCCGAAACCGTGGCCGGCCGGCCGATGAACTGGAGCTTGAGCGAGCGCAACCGGATCGGCGATCACGTCTGGTGGATCAGCGACACGCGCCGCTTCGAGCGGGACTACCCGGCCTGGCGCCGCCGCTACGGGCTGAAGCGGATCGTCGAGGAGATCGGCGCGCGCGTGCGCGAGGAGGCCGGCCGTGCCGCGGG
The DNA here is from genome assembly GCF_037908215.1 of Benzoatithermus flavus. Taxonomy (NCBI): domain Bacteria; kingdom Pseudomonadati; phylum Pseudomonadota; class Alphaproteobacteria; order Geminicoccales; family Geminicoccaceae; genus Benzoatithermus; species Benzoatithermus flavus. The sequence continues at coordinate 16,729 of NZ_JBBLZC010000042.1, forward strand.
CACCGAGGCCGCCTGAGATGGACCGGGGCCTGCGCATCGCCGTCGTCAACCGCTTCGCCCCGCCCGATGCCGCCGTCACCGGCCGGGCGGCGCTGGGGCTGGCGCAGGCGCTCCGCGCCGCCCTGCCGCGTGCCGTGGTCCGGCTCTACGCCACGACCGCGACCTACGACGCCCCGGCCGCCCCGGCGCCGGGCACGACGGCACTCGCGAGCGGGGTCGAGATCCACCGCGTCGCCGGAAGCGGGGGCGATGGGCGGGGGCTCGCCCGGCTCGTGGCCGGGCTGCGCGACGGGCAGCGCCTCGCCCGCGTCGCCGCCGCCTGGGCGGACGTCGTGATCTCGCTCACCGACCCGCCGCTGCTCGCCGTCTGGCTCGCCGCCGCCCGCCTGCGCCGCCCGTTCCGCTGGGCGGAGTGGACCATGGATCTCTACCCCGAGGCCTTCGCCGCCGCCGGACTGGTTCGGGCGCAAAGCCCGCTCCTGCGCGCGCTGCGGCGCGTGCTGGCCGCGGGCCGGCCCGATCTCTACCTTGCCCTGGGCGCGCAGCAGCGCGAGGCCGTGCTGGCCCGGCGCGCGGCCGGCGCCACGCCCGCCTTCCTCCTGCCCTGCGGGGTGGTGCCCGCCGGCACGGCGCCGGGACCGGTTCCGGCCTGGAAGCGGGCGGCGGGCGGAAGGGCGGTCCTCGCCTATGCCGGCAATCTCGGCGCGGCGCACGGCGGAGCGGGCCTCGTGCGGCTCGTGCGCCTGGCCGATCCCGCCCGCTTCGCCTTCGTCCTGGCGCTTCACGGCAGCGGGGCCGATGCGGTCCGCGCCCGGCTCGCCGACGCGCCCCACGTCGCCTTCGTTCCCCGGCTGGAGCATGCCGAGCTCCTCCACGCCGACGTCCACATCGCCTCGCTGCGGCCGGAATGGAGCCATGTCTGCGTGCCCTCGAAGGCGGTCTCCTCGCTCTGCCTCGGCCGGCCGGTCCTGTTCATGGGCGGGCCGGAATCGGACATCTGGCACCTCGTGCACCGCGCCGGCTGGTGCGTGCCGGCCCTGCCGGGCGGCGATGCCGATGCGGCCGCGCTCGCGCGCGCCCTCGACGAGATCGCCGACCCCGAGCTCCTCGCCCGGCGCACGGCGACGGCGCGCCTGCGCGGCGAGGCGCTGCGGCGGCTCGAGCAGGGCACCGTTCGGGAGCTCGTCCGCTGGTGCGCGGCGGTAGCGGCGCCGGCGGCGGGCCGGCTCGGGGAGGCCGCCGCATGAGCGCTTCCTCCCCCCTCGAGGCGGAGCCGCCGCGCATCTTCCTGGCCGAAGGCATCAAGCGGCGCCGTATCCAGGGCCAGAACCTCGCCCGTTATGAGAAGCCGGTGCTCCCGGGCAACCGGGGCATCCTGTGGCGGGCGGCCTGGTACGTCGTGAACGCGCTCCTCTTCCGCGGCGCGCTGCTGAGCCTGCTGCCCTCCGCCGCGAAGGCGGCGATCCTGCGCCTGTTCGGCGCCAGGGTCGGCAGGGGCCTCGTCTGCAAGCCCAGGGTCGGCATCAAGCATCCCTGGTTCCTCGAGCTCGGCGATCACGTCTGGCTGGGCGAGGGGGCCTGGATCGACAATCACTGCCGGGTGCGGATCGGCTCCCACGTCTGCATCTCGCAGGAAGCCTATCTCTGCACCGGCAACCACGACTGGAACGATCCCGGCTTCGCCTTCCGGATGGCCCCGATCGAGATCGGCGAGGGAGCCTGGATCGGTGCCCGGGCGATCCTCGCCCCCGGCGCCGTGATCCGCCGCGGCGAGGTGGTGGCGGCGGGCCGGCTCGTGACCGCCGCCGCGGCCGCCTGAGATGATCGCGGTCCTGCTTCGCATTCTGCGAACCAGCCTGGGAGCGCCGCTCGCCCGGCGCACGTTCGGCAGCCTGTTCTGCCGCGTCGCGGGCACGGGTGCCGGCTTCCTCGCCGCCGTGGCGCTCGCCCGGCTGCTCGGTCAGGCCGCCTATGGCGCTTACGTCACCTGGATGTCGATCCTGGCCCTCGCCGCCACCCTGGGCGGGCTCGGCCTGCCCCAGCTCGTGCTCAAGGAGGTGGCGGCCGCCCGTGGCGGCGGTGCCGGCTGGGCCGAGATCCGGGACCTTCTCGTCCTGACGCTCCGCCTCACCCTCGCCGTCGCGGCCGCCGGAATCCTCGCCGGCGCCCTCGCGGGCGGCGGCCCGCCGCTCCTCGCCGGCGCCATCCTCGCCGTCCTGCTCGCGAACAGCCTCGTCGGGGCGCTGCAGCAGGGCTTCGAGCACGTGCTCAGAAGCCAGATCGCGGGCCTGCTCCAGCCGGCCTGCCTGATCGGGGGGGCGATCCTGCTCCCGCACCTGACGCGCCGGCCGCTCGGGGTCGAAGCCGCCCTCCTCCTCCAGCTCGGCGCCGCGCTCCTGGGTCTTCTCGCCGGGTTCCTCCTGCTCGCGGCCGGCCTCGAGCGGGGCGAACGGCGGGCGCTGACCTCGGGCCGCGGCGCCGGCCGGTTCGGCCCCCGACTCACGGCCGGGCTCCTGCTCATGGCCAACCAGTTTCTCGTCAACGCCCAGACCCAGCTCGACGTCCTGATGCTGGGCTGGCTCGAAGGGCCCGAGGCCGTCGCCCTCTACCATGCCGCCTCGCGCGGCGCCTATGTCCTGACCTTCCTGTTCGGCGCTCTCACCGGCGCGCTCGCGCCCACGGTCGCGCGGCTCCACGCTGCCGGCGCCGGGTCGGAGCTCGCTGCCACCGTCGCCCGCGCGGCCGGCTCGACCTTGCTCGCGAGCGCGGCCCTGGCCCTGGTCCTGGCCGTGGCCGGGCCGTTCTATCTCGGCCTTTTCGGCGCCGGCTTCAGGGCCGGCTATCCGGCCTTCCTCGTCCTGCTCGCGGGCTGGCTCGGCGGCATCGCCTGCGGTCCCGCCCAGACTGTGCTCATGATGACGGGCGAGGCGCGGCTCGCCGCCCTCGTGCTCGCGGCCGGCACGGCAGGGAACCTCGTTCTCGGCCTCGTGCTGATCCCGCTCGCCGGTGCTCTGGGCGCCGCCGCCGCCTCGGCGTTCGCCGTCGTCCTTTCCGGTCTCGCCTGGGCGGCCGCGTGCCGCCGCCGCCTCGGCCTGCGCGTCGACGGCCTGGCCGGGTTCCGGCGGCGGGAAAACGCGCCCGCCGTCGCGGCCGCGAGGGGGCTGCCGTGAACGGCGGTGGACGCTGGGCCTTCCTGGTCCACCCGCATCTGGGTGGGACCTGGACCGTGTTCACGAGCCTGCGCCAGGGTCTCGCGGCCCACGGGCTCGAGCTGCGCTGGGTGGGCGCGGGCTCCGCTGCCGCGGCTGCCACGGCCGATCCGGCCTGGGCGCACGAGCGGGACCGGGGCGAGGCGATCCATCTTCCGGGCGCCGGCGAGGCGGCGCTGGGCCTCGCCCTCGCCGCGCATCTCGAGCGCGCCGGCTACGCGGGCGTCTTCGTCAACGTCCTCGCCTGCCCGGTTCAGACTAACGCCGTGCGCTGGCTGCCGTCCCGGCTGCGGCGGATCATGCTGGTCCACAACGTCACCCCCGGCACCTACGCCGCCGCCGGCGCCATGCGCGACTTCGTTCATGCCACGGTCGGGGTCTCCTGGCGCATCGGCACCGACCTCGTGCGCCGCCACGGCTTCCCCGCGGCGCGCACGCGCGTCATTCCGAATGCGGTCGACCTCGCGCGCTTCCTCGCTGCTCCGAGGGTTCCGCGCGCGCCGGGCGGGCCCTTGCGCCTGCTTTCCCTCGGCCGGCTCGAGGAGGCTGCCAAGGGAATCTTCTGGCTGCCCCGCATCCTGGCGAAGCTCGACGGCGAGCATGTCCACCTCACCGTCGCGGGCGACGGGCCCGACCGGGAGGCTCTCGCGGAGAGGCTCGCCCCGTTCGGCGGGCGGGTCGACTTTCTGGGCCCGGTGGCGCCGGCCGAGGTACCGACGCTCTGCGCCCGTCACGACGCGCTTCTGGCTCCCTCGCGCTTCGAGGGCTTCGGCCAGACCATCGTCGAGGCGATGGCGGCGGGGACGGTGCCGGTGGTCTCGCGCCTCGAAGGGATCACCACCCGGATCGTCACCGACGGCACGGACGGGTTCCTGTTCCCGGTCGGCGACGTCGCCGCCGCCGCCACGGCTCTTCGCCGCCTCGCCCGCGCGCCGGACCTCGCCACCCGCATGGGCGAGCGTGCCCGCCGCGCGGTCGCGGGCCGCTTCGACCTCGCGACCCAGGCCGAGGCTTATGCCGCCCTCGTCCGCATGGTGACGGCCCTGCCGGAGGATGCGGCCCACAGCCTGCGAGGCGCTCCCTGGTCCTGGCCGCGCGGGCTGCGGCCGGGCCTGCGCACCCTGCTGCCCGAGCCCCTCAAGCGGCATCTGCGGCTCTGGCGCGAGCGGCTCGCCACCGCGGCCGCGGGCGGTGCCACCCGGCACGGCGGTTGCTGAGCGTCTGCGAGCGGAAACGACCAGGATGGAGGGTGGGCGCGCGGCGCGTCCACGGGAACGAGCGGTCATGACGGCTGACGGGACGACAGCGGGCGGGATGGGCGCTCGGCGGCGCGAGGCCGCGCTCGATCTGCTCGCCGGCGCGCTCGCCATGGCGGCGGCTCCCCTTCTCGCCGGCGGCGTCCGGCCGGCGGCAGCGGGATGGCTGCTCTGCATCGTCCTCGCCGCCCTCGCCTTTCCCGCCGCTCTGCGCACGTTCGACCTCGACCGCGGCCTCTGGTGCTTCGCCTCACCAGGCGAACTCGCCCGGGTCGCCCTCGCGGCCGGCCTTTCCGTCCTCGCCGTGGCCGTGGCCGCGGCCGCGCTGCCGGCGGGGCTGACGCCTCTGCCGCGCCCGCAGCCCCTGATCCCGCTGGCGTTCGTGCAGTGGCTCGTCCTCGTCGCCCTCGCCTGCGGCGCCCGGCTTGCTGCCGCCGCGGCCCGCCCGAGCGCGCCCGCGGTACCGCACCGGGACTGGGCGCCGATCCTCCTCGTCGGCGCCGGCGAGGGCGCCTTCGGGCTGATCCGACTCCTGCGCGCGGGCCCGCCCGCGCTGCCATGGACGGTCGCCGGCATCCTCGCCGACGATCCCGCCGCCCGTGGCCGCACGCTCCACGACGTGCCGGTCCTGGGCCGCAGCGACGAGCTGCCCGAGGTCGCGGCCCGGCTCGCCGTACACGGCGTGCCGCTCGCCATGCTGGTGCTGAGCCCCGGTGCCGGCCTCGACGAGGGCGCTCTTGTGCGGCTACGCGAGACGGCGGCCCGGCTCGACCTGCCGGTGCTCGACGCCGGCGGCTTTCTCCGGCTCCACGCCGCCCGGCTGCGGCAAGGCGCGGCCCGGCCGGTCCAGCGGCCCGGCTTCTCCGGCAAGCGGCTCGCCGATATCGTGCTCGCCGCCTGCCTGCTCGTCCTCGCCCTGCCCGTGCTCCTGCTCGTGGCGGGCCTGGTCGCGGCCTGCCACGGCCGGCCGGTCCTGTTCGGCCAGATGCGCCCCGGCTACGCCATGCGCCCGATCCGGGTGCTGAAGTTCCGCACCATGCGCTTCGCCTGCTCGCCCGCGGGCGAGCAGGCGCCGGACGCGGCGCGCCTCACCGTTCTGGGTCGCATTTTGCGACGCACCCGGCTCGACGAGCTGCCGCAGCTCTGGAACGTGCTCAAAGGCGACATGTCGCTGATCGGACCGCGGCCGCTCCTGCCCAGGGACCTGCCGGCGGTGGCGGAGCTGCTGTCCGAGCGCTTCTCGGTGCGGCCGGGGATCACCGGCCTCGCCCAGATCAGCGGCGGCGACCGGCTCTCGCCCGAGGAGAAGCTCGCCTTCGATCTCTGGTACGTCCGTCATCACGGCCTGCGCCTCGACCTCGAGATCGCGCTCCTGACGCTCTGGACCATGCTGGCCGGCGACCGCGACCGGTTCGGGGGCGCCGGCCCCGCTCTCGCCGGCGGCCCGGACACCGGCAGGAAGGGCTGACCCGCCATGACCACGACCCGTTTCGATCCCGCCCGGGTGGCGGTGGCCCAACTCGGCGCGCGCATGCACTACGCCGTGCCGCGCCTGCTCCATGCCGCCGGGCGGCTCGAGCGGCTGTTCACCGACTCTTACGCCGGCGACAAGCCGCGGCTCGCGCGCGCGCTCGCGGCCTTGCCGCGGCCTCTGCGGCCGCGCGCGCTCGCGCGCTGGCTCGGCCGCAACGAGCCGGCCCTGCCGGGCGGCAAGGTGACGAGCTTCGAGCTCCTGGGCCTCGCCTGCGCCGCGAGGAAGGCCGGCGCCCGGAACGACGCGGCGCGGTTCCGGCTCTGGGCGGAGGAGGCCGCCCGCTTCAACGCCGCCGTCCTGGCCCACGGCCTGGGTGCTGCCGGGACCGTCTGGGGCTACAGCAGCGCCGCGCTCGAGCTGTTCGCGGCGGCAGCGGCCGAAGGCCGGCGCTGCGTGCTCGAGCAGGTGATCCTGCCGTCGCGGCTTCAGGCCAGGCTGCTCGCGGCCGAGGCCGCGCGCTGGCCCGGCTGGCAGGAGGTCGAGAGCACCATCGCGGGCCTTCTCCGCCACGCCGAGCGCGAGGCGGAGGAATGGCGGCTCGCGACCCGGGTCGTCGCCGGCTCGGCCTTCGTCGTCGAAGGACTCGCGAGCCTGGGCGTCGATCCCGGCAAATGCCGCATCGTGCCCTACGGGGTCGATTCCGGCCGCTTCCGCCGCCGGCCCGTCCCTCGCCCGCGGCGGCCGGGCGAGCCCTTGCGGGTCCTGTTCGCGGGCGAGGTCGGCCTGCGCAAGGGCGCGCCCTATCTCCTCGAGGCGCTGCGCCGGCTCGGGCCGGGCCGCGTCCAGGGGCGCTTCGCCGGAACGGTGGCGCTGAAGCCCGAAAGGCTCGCCCCCTACCACGAGGTGGCGGCGTTCCTGGGCCCCGTCCCGCGCCCCGGCATGATCGCCCTCTACGACTGGGCCGACGTCTTCGTCCTCCCTTCTTTGTTCGAGGGCTCGGCCACGGTGACCTACGAGGCGCTCGCCTGCGGTGTGCCGGTGGTCTGCACGCCGGCCACCGGCTCGATCGTGCGGGCGGGCGTCGACGGCGCCATCGTGCCCGCGGGCTCGCTCGAGGCTCTCGCCGCCGTCCTGGCGGCGCTGGCCGACGGCGATCTCGCCTTCCCCGCCCCCGGCCGGGACCATCCCCTGGGCGACCTCGACGCTTACGGCCGGGGCCTGCTCGCGGTTCTCGACGAGCTCGTTCCGGGAGCGGCCCCTTGATCCTCGCCACCCTGCCCCTCACCACCCTGCAAGGCGCGGCCTGGCTCTTCCTCGTCCTCGTCGCCGTCCTCTACGGGCTTCTCGCCCTGTGGCGGCCGGTCCAGATGCTGGCGGCACCGCTCCTCGTCGCCGTCGGCATGATCGCGGTCGGCATATGCGGCCTTCTCGGCGAGCCCGCCTGGGCGGTGGCGCGCTTCATGAGGCCCGATCACTACGATCTCTACCTCCTGCTCTCGATCCTGGACACGGCGGCGTTCGTGCTGGGCTTCGAGGCGCTGCGCCATCTGCCGCTCCGCGCCCGCGGCGAGGCGCGCGATCCACCGCGACGGCTCCTGCGCCTCTGGGCCGTCGTCGTGGTCGCGGCTGGCTTTCTCGCCCAGACCGTCTTCGTGCTGCGCTCCGGCGGCTTCGCCGCCTTCTACGCCTCGCAGCACGGCACGGCCGGGGCCTGGGAGGAGACCTCGGCCTATCTCTATCTCCTGCCCCTGGCCCTCTTTCCGGCGCTCTACCTCCTCCTCGCCGACCGCCGGCACCGGCCCGGGCGCGCCGCGCCGCAGGGTCGGATCGCGGGCCTCCTCGCGCTCCTGGTCCTGGCCTTCCTCCTGTTCCAGGGCATCGTGTTCGGCAACCGGGCCGACATGATCCGGCTCGCCCTGATCTTCGCCGCCCTGTTCCTCCTGCTCCGCGAGCCGGGCCATGCCGACCTTCTCAAGGCGGGCCTCCTCGCGCTTCTCGGCATCGCCGCCGTCGCCGTCCTGCCGCTCCTGCGCGACGCGCTCCATCTCGGCGCCGAGGTCGGGATGGCGGAAGCGCTCGCCAACGCCACCGAGATCCATCCCGACGTCACCGGCAACACGCTCTACTTCGCCGCCGCCATCGTCGGCGTCGCCGACGCCAGGGGGGTGACGGACGGAGGCTTCGCCTGGCTCTACCCCTTCGTCGGCATGATCCCGCGCGCGCTCTGGCCGGAAAAGCCCTATGGCGCCGAATGGTCGATCAACTACGAGGCGCTGCTCGCCCCCTTCGTCGACTGGGAGCTGGCGCCGGGCTCGGCGCCGACCGGCATCGCCGACGCGTTCTTACGCTTCGGCTGGTTCTCGCCGCTGGCATGGCTCGTGCTGGGGACGATCGGCGGCCGGCTGTGGCGGCGCACCCTGGAGCGGCGGACCATCCTCGCCGTCGGCGGCCTGATCGGCTACCTGCTCGCTCTGGTCTACGTCGTCCTGCAGGATTTCCCGGCCGCCTTCTACCAGTGGCTGTTCTTCGTGGCCCCTTTGGGCGGGCTCGCCCTGCTGGAGCGCCTCGCGGCGGTCCTCGGCACCACCCCGGCCGCGAGCGCGGCCATACGCGCGCAGGAGGCGAGCGAACATGACGGGAAAGCAGGTCGGCCGGGTGGTCGTGGCCTTCGAGCGGTTCGGCCCCTACCACTGTGCCCGGCTCGAGGCGGCGGCCCGGGCCGGGATCGACCTCATCGGCCTCGAGATCTCGACCGTGGACCGGACCTATGCCTGGGCGCCGGTGCCGGACGCGCACGGCTTCGAGCGGCGCACGCTGCTTTCCGGCCGTGATCCGGCGACGGTCCCGCGCCGCGAGCTCGAAGCCGCCTTCGGCCGGACGCTGGGCGAGGAGCCGATCGCGGCCGTGGCAGTGCCCGGCTGGTCCTCGCGCAGCGCCCTCGCCCTCCTGCGCTGGGCGCGGGAGCGCGCGATCCCGGCGATCCTGATGTCGGAGAGCACGGCCGCGGACGCGCCGCGCCGGGCCTTGAAGGAGCTGGTCAAGCGCCGCCTGCTCCGCCATTTCGCCGCCGCCCTGGTCGGCGGCGCGCCGCAGCGCCGCTACCTGCTCGAGCTGGGCTTTCCGGGAACGCGGATCTTCCTGGGCTACGACGCGGTCGACAACGCGCATTTCGCCCGCGGCACCCTGGCGGCGGCGCGGGCCGGGCGGCCGCCCTTCTTCCTCGCCTCCTGCCGCTTCGTCCCGCAGAAGAACCTCCTCGGCCTGCTCGAGGCCTATGCCCGCTACCGGCGGCTCGCCGGCGATGCCGCTTGGGATCTCGTGATCCTGGGCGACGGCGCGCTCGCCCCCGAGCTCGAGGCCCGCCGCGCCCGGCTCGGCCTCGTGGCCAGCGTGCATCTTCCGGGCTTTCGCCAGTACGACGAGCTGCCTTCCTGGTACGGCCGGGCCAGCGCCTTCGTCCTGCCCAGCACGTCCGAGCCCTGGGGCCTCGTCGTCAACGAGGCCATGGCGAGCGGCCTGCCGGTCCTGGTCTCGCGCCGCTGCGGCTGCGCCGTCGACCTCGTCGCCGAGGGCCGTAACGGCTTCACCTTCGACCCGCACGACGTCGTCGGCCTCGCCATCCTCCTGCACCGGCTCGCCCACGGCGGGCTCGATCTCGCCGCCATGGGTGCGGCGAGCCGGGCGATCGTCGCGCGCTGGGGGGTGGAGCGCTTCGCGCAGGGCCTCGCCGGCGCGCTCGCGGCAGCGGCGGGGGCGCCGCCGCGGCGGCCGGATGCGATCGCGCGCGGCCTGCTCGCCGGGCTCGTCCGGCCATGAGGATCGCTCTCATCACGGCCCAGCTCTCGTTCCGCCGCATGGCCGGGGTGTGGAGCACGGTGACGGCGCTCGCCGAAGCGCTGTGCCACGGTGCCGTCGACTGCCGGGTGCTCGGCCTTGCCGACCCCGCCGCGGCCGAGCCGCCGCTGGCGGCGCTGCCGTTCCCGGCCACCGCCTGCCGGGTGCGCGGGCCTTCGGCCTTCGGCTACGCGCCCGATCTCCTGCCGGCGCTCGCGGCGACCGATCCCGACCTCGTCCATCTGCACGGGCTCTGGACCTTCCCGTCCCTGGTGGCACGGCGTTGGAGCGAGGCCAGAAGGCGGCCGCGGCTGGTCTCGGTCCACGGCATGCTCGAGCCCTGGGCGCTGCGCCGCTCGGCCTGGAAGAAGCGCCTCGCCCGCCTGCTCTACGAGGACCGCAATCTCGCGGGTGCCGCCTGCCTGCATGCCGCGAACCTGGCCGAGCTGCGGGCGATCCGGGCTCTCGGTCTCAGGAACCCGGTCGCGGTGGTGCCGAACGGCGTCGCCCTGCCGGCGGCGGACCGCGCGCCGCCGCCCCCCGCCTGGCGGCGGGAGCTGCCGGAAGGGGCGAAGGCGCTCCTGTTCCTCGGCCGGCTGCATCCCAAGAAGGGCCTCTTCGAGCTCGTCGAAGGCTGGGGCCGGCTGCGCCCGGCCGAGCGCGGCGGCTGGCACCTCGTCGTCGCCGGCTGGGACGAGGCGGGCCTGGTCTCCCGGCTCGCGGCCCGCGCGGCGGCGCTCGGGATCGCCGATCGGGTGCGCTTCGTCGGCCCGCAGCTCGGTGCCGCCAAGGCGGCGAGCTTCGCCCACGCCGACGGCTTCGTCCTCCCTTCGTTCAGCGAGGGCATGCCGGTGGCGGTGCTGGAGGCCTGGGCGCACGGCCTGCCGGTGGTGATGACCCCGGCCTGCAACCTGGGGGTGGGCTTCGCCGCCGGCGCAGCGCTCGCCACCGAACCCGAGCCCGCGGCGCTCGCGCGGACGCTTGCCGCGTTCGCGGCCCTGCCCGCGGCGCGGCGGCGCGCCATGGGGGCTGCCGGCCGCCGCCTCGTCGCCGAGCGCTTCACCTGGGAGCGCGCCGCCGCCGCCATGCGCGCGGTCTACGGCTGGCTCTTGAGCGGCGGCACGCCGCCGTCCTGCGTGACCATCGGCTGAGGACGGGCCGAAGCTCACGCGGGCGCCGCCGGGCCGGCTTTCCGGCGGGACCTGCGCCGCGAGGGGGCTCCCGCCCTTTCCCGGCGCCGCGTCGCGCAGCGGAGCGCCGGGATCGGCGGTGTGGTGCCCCGGCGGGGCGACGGCCTCATGCAGGCCATGTCCGGCATCGCCGAGAGCACGGTCGCCCGGCGGGGCGAGGACATGGACGAGGGCGTGACCGCCTTCTCGTCTCCCGGCAGCGTCGTGGGAAGAGCCGCGCCGACCCGCTCCATCGAGCCCGCCTTCCTCGCAGGGCCACTTCCGCCTGTCGTCGGAAGAGCGGCTTCGTCGGTCGTCCGACAGCCGACCGGCGCGGCC
>NZ_JBBLZC010000135.1:0-534 GCF_037908215.1 Benzoatithermus flavus
ATTAAATTAAGGCCCGTTGGTCAAGGGGTTAAGACACCTCCCTTTCACGGAGGTAACAGGGGTTCGAATCCCCTCCGGGTCACCATGGAGACTTAGCTCAGCTGGGAGAGCATCTGCCTTACAAGCAGAGGGTCGGGGGTTCGATCCCCTCCACCGCCACCATTATCGGACCTTTAGCTCAGCTGGTTAGAGCAGACGGCTCATAACCGTCCGGTCGTAGGTTCGAGTCCTACAAGGTCCACCATTATTATTATTGTTGCTTTTTTGGAGGAGTACCCAAGTGGTTGAAGGGGTCGGTCTTGAAAACCGAGAGGCGCCGCAAGGCGCGCGGGGGTTCGAATCCCTCCTCCTCCGCCATGCACTTTAAAATCGTGCCGACTTAGCTCAATTGGTAGAGACGAGCATCCGCTTCCTCGAATCGGCTGCGAGTTGTCCCGACGCATCCCACTTCTTTGAATAAGCTTGCAGAGGAAGGGACACCTAGCATTTGACTTCCTCGAATCAGCTTGTAGAGGAAGAGGCACAACCGAGCAG
>NZ_JBBLZC010000136.1:0-533 GCF_037908215.1 Benzoatithermus flavus
TCGGACCACATCACGTGGTCAGCGATAAGTGGTTACGTCACGCAACAAATAAGAAAACCCTCTAGGACGGGTCCTAAAGGGTTTGAGAATTCTTGGCATAAAAAAAAGGAACCTTTACGCTTCCTGAGTAGTTAAATATGGCGGTCCCGACGGGAATCGAACCCGCGATCTCCTGCGTGACAGGCAGGCATGTTAACCGCTACACCACGGGACCGCAATCCGCGGGAAACCCCCCGCGCTGTAAGTGACCCGTACGGGATTCGAACCCGTGTTACCGCCGTGAAAGGGCGGTGTCTTAACCACTTGACCAACGGGCCATGTTGATGAATCATGGCGGAGAGCAAGGGATTCGAACCCTTGAGGCGCTATTCACGCCTACACGATTTCCAATCGTGCTCCTTCGGCCAACTCGGACACCTCTCCATAATGGCTCCCCGAACAGGACTCGAACCTGTGACAACTCGATTAACAGTCGAGTGCTCTACCGACTGAGCTATCAGGGAACAATAATTATTCAGATGTTTGATCACCTG
>NZ_JBBLZC010000137.1:0-532 GCF_037908215.1 Benzoatithermus flavus
TGGAATACGGACCAGCTGAAAAACCATGTGACACTCTTTCCAGAGGGAGCCTTATGTGTTGAGGTGAATGGCGAAATTGCGGGGTCAATGACAGGGCTTATTGTCGACTTTGACCCCAGCCATCCGGACCATACATGGGAAGAGATCACGGATCATGGATATATCCGCAACCATAACCCAAACGGGAATACGCTTTATGTCGTTGATATTGGCGTGCGCCCTGCCTACCGCAAATGGGGGCTGGGAAAATGGCTGATGCTATCCATGTATGAAGTGGTTGTTCATTTGGGACTAGAGCGGCTGTTAGGCGGAGGGAGGATGCCTGGCTATCATAAAAAAGCGCATGAGATGACAGCGGAGCAATATCTCGAAGCGGTAGTAAAAGGCAAATTGAAAGATCCTGTTATTACCTTCCTGCTTCGCTGCGGCCGCACACCTGTCAAAGTGGTGGCGAACTATTTAGAAGATGAAGAATCGTGCAATTATGCTGCACTGATGGAATGGAAAAATCCTTTTTATCGCGCAAAATCTT
>NZ_JBBLZC010000043.1:0-26391 GCF_037908215.1 Benzoatithermus flavus
GATCGCGATCGATGCCAGCACCCTGAACTGGCTCGGCAGCCGCGAGCTCGAAAAGGCGTGCCGGCAGGCGTGCCCGGCATGAGAACCGCCATCCCCGCCCGGCGCCCCTGCCCCAGGTGGCGGGATGGGTCCGGGAGGGGCCAATGGCTCTTCCCGGTCATTCCTGCTGCCGGGCGATCGGGCGGCCATGTCTCTTCCCGCCTGTGTTCCGTTCATCCGATCGCCCCGAGAACGTTCTGCCCGGCCTCGCCTCAGGGGCGCGCCGATGCGGTCATGGTCACGACCAGGGAGTCCTGCGGCGCATGCGCCCAGCGCGCGACCTCGTTGACGGAGTAGTAAGGAACGTAATGCGTGATCCGCTCCTGCGGCAGGATCGCGTCCGTGAGGTTGTCGAGGATGTAGGCCGTGCCGCCCAGATAGACGACGAGCACGGCATGGGGGAGGTCGCGGACGACGTCCTTCAGCACGACGAGCCGGAGCTGCTCCGCGGGCCAGCCGAGACGGCGCAGGGAGGCGTATTTGATGATGGCATAGTCCTCGCAGTCGCCGGAGCGGCGCAGGAACTCGAGCGGCGTCGCCCAGTAATCGCTCCGGCCATAGTTCTCGCCGTCGCTGCGATAGGGCCGGTCGTTGGCGAACCGGTTGACGGCGCGGAGCTGCTGCCAACGCGGCTCGCCGTCGAGCCGGCGCAGAAGAGCCAGCCAGTCGCGCGCACCCGGGCTCGGGCAAGAGCGGTGGACGCGCGCGCAGGCCGCGAGTGCGCCGGACTCCGCCGCCATGCGGTCCAGGACGCGGCGCCATTGCGGCAGGGCCGCGAGCGAATCGGCGCGAAACTCGGCGGTGCCGAACAGAGCGGGCGCCGCGGCTCGGGCGGAGACGGTCGGCAGCGAGCCGGCGGCAGCGACGAGCGCGGCGGCAAGGAGGGTGAACCTTCGCACGGGCGAGGCTCCACGTTATGGCGGCGCGAGGCCGCGACTTGAGGCGTTTCCGTGGAGCCGAGCATGGACCGCGGGCGGTGAACGAAATCTTGGTGGCGCATGGCCGCGCGACCATCGCGACACGCTGGTACGATGGTCAGGGGTGTCGCTCGTCGTTGAGCCGCATGACGTAGGAGACGATCTCCGCGACCGCCTGATAATGGGCAGGCGGGATGAACTCGCCGATCCCGCAGGCGGTATGGAGCGCCCGTGCCAGGGGCGGGTTCTCGACGACGGGGATCCCGTGCGCCTCGGCAGCGGCGCGGATGCGCAGGGCCAGCGCGTCCACGCCCTTCGCGAGCACCTTGGGCGCCGGAGTCTCGCCGCCGACATAGCGCAGCGCCACGGCGACGTGGGTCGGGTTCGCGATCACGACGGTGGCCTTCGGCAGTTCCGCCATCATGCGCCGTCGCGTCCGCTCCAGGCGCAGGCTCTTGAGGCGCTGCCGGGTATGCGGGTCGCCCTCGCTCTGCTTCAGCTCGTCCTGCAGCTCGCGGCGCGACATCCGCATCTGCCGCATGAAGGCGAGCCATTGCTGGCCGTAATCGGCCGCAGCGATCAGCGCCGCCACGAGTGCTGCGACCGCGAGCACCTCGAGCGGGAGGTTGGCGAGGTAGGCCGCGAACGGCCCCGGCTCGAGCCGGCCGGCGGCGAGGATGGCGCCCCGCTCCGGCCACAGGAGGAGCAGGAGCGCGGTGCCGACCAGGCCGATCTTGGCGAGGCTCTTCACGAGCTCGAGCAGCGCGCGCAGCGAGAGCAGACGCTTGGCGCCCGCCAGAGGCGAGATCCGCTCGAGCTTCGGCCGCAGGGGCTCAGCGGTCCAGACCACCGCGTTCTGGAGAACGGCGCCCAACACGGGCGCAGCCGCGCATGCCAGGGCCGGCAGCGCCAGCGCCGCGCCTACGTGGATCACGGCTTCGCGCAGAAAGGGACCGAGCCAGCCCTGATCGATCCCGCGGGCCGCGGCCTCGGCGAGGAAGACGCGCCCCACCGTGACGACGGTCTGCGCCGCCTGGGAAGCCGATGCGGCGCAGGCCAGTGCTGCGGCCACGAAGGAGAGCGCCGTCGCCACCTCGCGCGAGGCGACGACCTGGCCGCGCTCTCGCGCCTCCTGCAGGCGACGCTGCGAGGGCGCTTCGGTCTTCTGGGACCCGTCGTGCTCCTCGGCCATGGGACCTCAGCCGCCGCGATCGAGCCAGGCGACACCGTGCACCAGGGACTGGCCGAACAGCTCCATGGCGGGCGGCAGCGACTGCTCCAGGATGGCGAGTGCCAGAAGGAGCTGCAGCGGCAGGGCCAGCATCAGCACCGGGAAGGCCGGCACCATGCGGTTGAGGGCGCCGAGGCCGAGATTGACGACGAAGCCGGCCGCGATCATGGGCGCTGCGATCCTGACCCCCGTCGCCGTCGCATCGGCGACGAGGCGGATGGAGAGTTCCCCGGCAGCCTTCCCGTCGAGGCCGCCCGCGATCGGCAAGATCGCATAGCTCGCCACGAGCGCGCGCAAGACGAGATGATGGAAATCGGCAGCGAACAGAAGCGCCAGCGCCGCCGCGGTCAGGAAGCTCGCCGGCAGCGTGCTCTGCGCGGCCTCGTTCGGGTCGAAGAGCGCGGCGGCCGAAAGGCCGGACTGGGTCGCGATCAGGCTGCCGCCGACGTGAACCGCGGCGAGCACCAGCCGGGCCGTGAAGCCGAGGAAAAGCCCGACGAGGATCTCGCGTGAGACGAGCGTCGCGAGCTGCCAGGGCTCGGCCGGCAGCGGCGGCAGCGCGCCCGCGAGCGCCGGGCTCACGACGAGACTCGAAGCCAGCGCCAGGAGGAGCCGCAGCCGGGGCAGGACGTGGTGCTCGCCGAAGCCCGGCGCCAGCATGAGCGCCGCACCCAACCGGGCGAACACGAGAAAGACCGGGAACGCTTCCCCTGAAAGGAGATCGGGCGGCATCACGCTCCCTCGCCCCGAGCGCCGCGGGGGGGTCTCACGAGCCCCCCATGGCGGCGATGCGCCCGAACAGGAGCCGCGTGAAGTCGCCCAGAACGGTGAGGGTGAACGGCAGGGCCACGATCTGGGCGAGGAGGATCGCGACCAGCTTCGGCAGGAAGGCGAGCGTGCTCTCCTGGATCTGGGTCAGCGCCTGGAAGAGCGACACGAGAACGCCCACGACGAGCGCCGCGAGGAGCGAGGGTGCCCCGATTTCGAGCATCACCCAGGCCGCCTCGCGCGCGATCCCGATCACGCCCTCGGGGGTCACGGCATCCATCCTTCCCGCCCGGCTCAGATCGGCATCCGCATGATCTCCTGGTAGGCGGAGATCATGCGATCGCGGACGGCGACGAGCTTCTGCAGGCCGAGCTCGGCCTCGGTCACGGCTTCCACCACCTGCTGCAGGTCGCCGCGGCCGGTCAGGGCCTCGACCGATGCGCTCTCGCTCGCGCGCAAGGCATCGCGCGTGGCTTCGAGCTCCTGGCGCAGCATGGCCTCGAAGCGCGGCGTGGCGGCCGGCGCCGCAGGTGCGGCCGTCTCCTCCCGAGCGCGGCGGGTAGCGGCCTCGTAGGCGGCGAGCGCCGCCCGGCTGACGGCATTCGTGGCGGTCGGCAAGGGATCTTCTCCTCACCCGATGGTTGGCATGGCCTGCGCGGCGACGAGGGCCTTCGGCCCCGCGAGCTAGCGCAGCAGATCGAGGGTCCGCCCGATCATCGCGCGGGCGAGCTGCAGCGCGTTGAGGTTGGCCTCGTAGGAACGCTGCGCCTCGCGCATGTCGGCGAGCTCGAGCAGCGGGTTGACGTTCGGATACTTGACGTAGCCCGCCGCATCGGCGGCCGGATGGCCGGGCTCGTAGCGGCGCTCGAAAGGGCTCCGGTCGACGCCGTAGCGGTCGATCGTCACGAGCTCGAGACCGGTCGCGGCATCGCGCCGGTTCGCGAAGCTCACGGTCTTGCGCTGGAACGGATCGCCGCCCGGCGTGCTCGCGGTCGATTCGGCGTTGGCGAGATTCTCGGCCGTCACGCGCAGGCGGACGGACTGGGCCTTCATCCCGGCCGCGGCGATGGTCATGGCACTCTCGAGATCCATGGGCGGATCGATCCTCGGTTAGGGTTCGGTGACGGCGCCCGTCAACTCTGGAGCGCACCCAGCGCCGTGCGCAGGAGCGCCATGTAGCGGCGGTAGAGATGCGTGGTGAGCTGATGGTCGAGCTCGGTGGCCGCCATCTTCTGCATCTGCTCCGGCAGCGCCACGGCGTTTCCGGACGGCGACGCCTCGGCGCCGCCCGCATCGACCGTGCGGAACGCGCCCCGCTCGGGCGGTGCCGGTGCCAGATGGACGGGCGAAGTGCGCACGGGCTCGAGCCCGCCAGCCTTCCGGCCCAGAAGGTCGGCGAAGCCGGCGGGCTCGAGATCGCGCGGGCGAAAGCCCGGCGTATCGGCATTGGCGACGTTCCGGCTCAGGACGGCCTGCCGCTCGGCCAGCCAGCGGGACCGGCCCGACATCAGCTCGAACAGCAAAACGCGTGGCTGCATCGGACTCCGTCCCGCTTACGTCCGCCGTCCCCATGGCACCGGCACGGATTGCAGTATGCAGCGGGTAAGGTTAACAGAGCCTTAAGTGTTCGCCGGCATGCTGGGCGCGCCGGAAAGGCGAGCGGGAGCCAGCCATGCTGAACCTGACCCGACGTGTCGGCGAGGCGGTCATCATCAACAACGCGATCGAGGTGCGGGTGCTCGAGGTGCGCGGCCGCGCGGTCCGCCTGGGCTTTCGCTTCCCGCCCGAGGCTACGGTGCTGCGCGAGGAGCTGTTCCTGCTCGTGCGCCGCGAGAACGAGGCGGCGGCGCGGGCGGCGAGCACGCCGCTGACCGAGCTCGAGCTTCTGCTCGGCCCGCTTCCGGTCGAGCCGGACGAAAGAAGGGAACCGAGGTGAGCGAGGAGGTCACCACCGCCAAGGCCGGCCCGAGCGGTTCCGCGCCACCCGTGGCGATCGTCATGGGCAGCCAGTCCGACTGGGCAACGATGCGCCACACGGCCGCCGTGCTCGCGGAGCTCGGCGTGGCGCACGAGGCGCGCATCGTCTCCGCGCACCGCACGCCGGAGCGGCTCTACAGCTTCGCCAAGGGCGCTCGTGCCGCGGGCTTCAAGGTGATCGTCGCCGGTGCCGGCGGGGCCGCGCACCTGCCGGGCATGATCGCCTCGCTCACCACGCTCCCGGTCCTGGGCGTGCCGGTCGAGAGCCATGCGCTGAAGGGGGTCGACAGCCTGCACTCGATCGTCCAGATGCCGGGCGGGGTGCCCGTCGGCACGCTCGCGATCGGCCGTGCGGGGGCCGTCAACGCCGGTCTCCTTGCCGCTGCCATCCTGGCCCTGTCCGATCCCGTGATCGATGCGGCGCTCGTGGCCTGGCGGAGGCGGCAGACCGAAAGCGTCGCCGAGGCACCCGCCGAGCTTCCGGAGGAGACGCGATGATCCCGCCCGGCTCCACGATCGGCATCCTGGGCGGCGGCCAGCTCGGCCGCATGACCGCCATGGCGGCGGCCCGCCTCGGCTATCGCTGCCACATCTTCGCTCCCGAGGCGGAAAGCCCGGCCGCCGACGTCGCCGCCGCCTTCACCTGCGCCCCTTACGAGGACGAGGCGGCGCTCGCGGCTTTTGCCGCCGCCGTCGACGTGGTGACGCTCGAGTTCGAGAACGTACCCGTGAGCGCCGTGGAGCGCCTGGCCAGGGAGCGCCCGGTGCGTCCCGGCGCCAGGGTCCTGCGCATCACCCAGGACCGCCTGGCCGAGAAGGACTTCGTGCGCGGCCTCGGCATTCCGGTCACAAGGTATGCCCGCGTCGGGAGTCCGGCCGATCTCGCGGCGGCCCGTGAGCGCCTCGGTCACGGCGTGCTCAAGACCACGCGCCTGGGCTACGACGGCAAGGGCCAGCTCCGTGTCACCGCCGAGACCGATCCCGAGGCCGCTTTCGCCCGCCTCGGCCAGCCGGTCCTGATCCACGAGGCCTGGGTCGACTTCGCCCTCGAGCTCTCGGTCGTGACCGCGCGCAACAGCAAAGGCCAGCAGGCGAGCTACGTTCCGGTCGAGAACCGGCACCGCCACCATATCCTCGACGTCACCATCGCGCCTGCGCCGCTCCCCGAAACGCTCGCCGCGCGCGCGGTCGGGATCGCCGAGCGGATAGCACAGGCCCTCGGGCTCGAGGGCCTGCTCGCGGTCGAGATGTTCCTGACACGAAGTGGCGAGCTGCTCGTCAACGAACTGGCGCCACGGCCGCACAATTCCGGGCACTGGACCATCGATGCCTGCGCGGTGAGCCAGTTCGAGCAGCACGTGCGCGCGGTCTGCGACCTGCCGCTCGGCGATCCCACCCGCTTCGCCGATGCGGAGATGCAGAACCTGATCGGCCACGACGTCGACCACTGGCCGGAGCTTCTAGCCGAGCCCGGTGCCAGGCTCCACCTCTACGGCAAGCGCGAGACCCGCGAGGGCCGCAAGATGGGGCACGTCACTCGCCTGAAGCGCTGAGGCGGCCGAAAGCTCAGGCGATGATGTCGGGAATCCTGGCGCTCTCCAGGTGCATGATCCGGTCCTTGAGCGCCAGCTTCCGCTTCTTCAGCCGCTGCAGCTCGAGCTCGTCGCACGAGCCTTGAGCCGCGAGCTGAGCGATCCGCTCGTCCAGCGCGCGGTGCGTGGCCCGCAGCGTCTCGAGCCGGGTATCGATCTCGGTCCTGACCGGCCTGTCGTCCATGTAGTTCCGGCAGCTTTCGTAACTATCGTCGAGCGCGGTCGTTATAGCACATCGGGCGAGGAGACCGCCACTTCGCCGAGGCCATGGGCGTGACACATCGCCCCGCGCGCGCTTGCATCCGCGCGACGGGACGACTGTTATCGTTGCTCGAGCAAGGCATCCGGCAGGAGGTCGATCATCATGCTCCGGCTGATCGCGGATATCGGCGGCACGAACGCGCGCTTCGCTCTCGCCGAACCCGGCGGGCCACCGCAGGAGGAGCGCCATCTCCTCGTCCGCGACTTTCCGGACCCGGCCGCCGCGATCGAAGCCTATCTCGCCGGCAGGCGGGTCGAAGAGGCGGTGATCGCCGTGGCGACACCGGTCGAGAGCGACGAGATCCGCTTTACCAACAGTCCCTGGGCGTTCTCGATCATGGCGCTGCAGGCACGGCTCGGGCTGAGCCAGCTCGCCGTGATCAACGACTTCGTGGCGCAGGCGCTCGCCATGCCGCATCTCGCAGCGGACGAGCTCGAGCTCTTGGGCGGCGGCACCCCGATACCGGGCCGCGCGATCGGCGTGCTGGGCCCCGGGACGGGCCTGGGCGTCTCGGCCCTCGTTCCCGGCCGCCACGGCTGGACGGCGCTGCCGACGGAGGGAGGCCACGTCTCGCTGGCACCCGGCAATGCCCGCGAGCGGGACATGCTGGCGATCCTGAGCGAGCGCTTCGGCCATGTCTCGAACGAGCGGGTGCTGTCCGGCCAGGGGCTCCTCAACCTGGCCCAAGCCCTGGCGACGCTGAGTGGCAGAGAGCTCGCTGCGGCCACGCCCGAGGACGTGACCGCGGCCGCGCGCACCGGCTCCTGCCCCGTCTGCTGCGAGGCGGTCGCCACGTTCAGCGCGCTCCTGGGCTCGGCCGCCGGCGATCTCGCGCTGATGCTCGGGGCGCGCGGCGGCGTCTTCGTGGCCGGCGGGATCTGCCTGCGGCTGGGCTCGCTGTTCGACCGAGCGGCGTTCCGCCGCCGGTTCGAGGCCAAGGGCCGGATGCGCGTCTATCTCGAGCCGATCCCGACCTGGCTCGTGCTGCGCCCTGATACGGGCCTCCTCGGGGCCGCTCACTACCGTCTGGAGAGCGAGTGACGATGCCGCGACATCTGGTCGCAGCCATCGATGCGGCAGGCAGCCCCGGAACGCGATGCGACCACCCGGTTCCTTTCCGCGCCGGGACAAGCCGATGTCGCTCATGGCCCAAAGCGCAGCTTTCCGAAGTGCTTGCCGGGCTCGCGCCGGCTTGCCGGACCGTTGCTCCGATCACGGCCCGGGCGCCGCGCACGCGGTCGCTTGACGCGAAGCGGCAATTGCCGCTCCGAGGCGGCAACCACCATGTAGTGGAAATGCCTCCCCGCTGTCATTAAGTTGTAGATGTCCGTCGAAAGACGCTGGGAGGGTCCCAAGCCTATGTCCGTTCAGGAGCACCTCGACAGCCTTCGCAACAAGCATGCTCATCTCGAGCATCTCATCGATGAGGAACTCCACCGGCCGATGCCGGACCAAGTATGCTTGGCCCGTTTGAAGAAAGAGAAGCTCCGCATCAAGGAGGAGATCGAGCGGCTGCGACTAGCACGGGATCCGAAGTCTTCAGCGGCAGGAACCGCCTGAGACGACGCGGCGAACGGGGCCTCTTCGGCCCCGTTTCGGTTTTCGCGGCCGGCGCGGCTCGCGTCAGAGCAGGCCGCGCCCGGCGAGGTTGCGCATGAGGGCGGTCGCGCCGAAGCTCCAGGGGGCGATCCGCTCGCACAGATCGACCCGGTTCGCGAGCGTGCCGAGCATGGGCGAGGCGATGGTGACGATGTCGCCGGCGTGATGCGTGAAGCCCAGACCGGGCTCACCGCGGTCGATCACGGGTGCGAACATCGTTCCGCAGAACAGCACGAACCCGTCCGGATAGGCGTGGTGCGCGCCGATCGTCTGGCCGACGAGATCCTCGATGTCGCGGCTGATCTCGCGCATCGAACTCGTGGCGGTGAGCCGAAAGCCGTCCTCGCCCGTGATCTCGAGTCCGACCTCGGCGGCGCGCATGTCGTCGAGGCCGAAGCTGGCGTCGACCAGCCGGATGAAGGGCCCGAGGCTCGTGGACGCGTTGTTGTCCTTGGCCTTGCCGAGAAGGAGAGCGCTCCGCCCCTCGACGTCACGCAGATTGACGTCGTTGCCGAGCGTGGCCCCCACGATCCGCCCGCGCGGGCTCACCACGAGCACGAGCTCGGGCTCGGGGTTGTTCCAGCGCGAGCGGGAATGGATGCCGACCTCCGCGCCATGGCCCACGGCCGACATGGGCTGGGCTTTCGTGAACACCTCGGCGTCGGGCCCGATCCCGACCTCGAGATATGGCGACCAGGCACCCTCCGCCAGGAGGTGCTCCTTGAGCCGGGCCGCTTCCTCCGAGCCAGGGCGGACGGCGCGCAGATCCGTGCCGATGACGGCCACGATCCGCTCGCGGATCGCCTGTGCCCGGCTCGGATCGCCCTTGGCGCGCTCCTCCACCACGCGCTCGAGCATGCTTCTTGCGAACGTCACGCCCGCGGCCTTGATCGCCTGCAGGTCGACGGGTGCGAGAAGCCAGGGCAGCGCCGGGTCGCGGCGGTCCCAGCGGCTGTTCGCGAGGATCGGCGCCAGATCGCCGATGCGCGGCGCCGTCGTCGAGCGGGCCAGCGCCACCGGATCGTCGGCCGCGCAAAGCTCGCTCATCGTGGCAACGATCCCGGTCAGATCGTAGACCCCGTCCTCGCGCACGGCGACGACCGCAGGGCCACCCGGCGCGCCGGGGAGCCAGATGCGGCCGACCAGGGTGCCGCGGCAGCCGTCCTCGGGCAGCGTCGTCGTGACGTCGAGATAAGAATCCATCGTCATCTCGCCTCCCGTTCTCGAGTTCGGCCGCTCAGCGTCCGCCCGAGACGTTGAAGATCGTGCCGGTGACGTAGGAGGCCTTGTCCGAGAGCAGCCACAGAGCGGCCTCGGCGACCTCCTCGGCCGTTCCGGCCCGGCCCATCGGCACGGTCGGCCCGAAGCGGGCGATGCGACTCTCGATGCCGGTGTCGTCCTGGATATCGGTGTCGATCAGGCCGGGCCGCAGGCCCGTGACCCGGATCCCCTCGCCTGCGACCTCCTTGCCGAGACCGATCGTGAGCACGTCGATCCCGCCCTTGGCGGCACCGTAGGGGATGAAGCCGCCGGCGCCGAACAGCTCGGAGGCCATCGACGAGATCAGGACGATGGCCCCACCCTTGCCGCCACGCTTCGTCGACATGCGCCGCACCGCTTCGCGGCAGCAGATCAGGTGCGCGGTAAGGTCGATCTCGACGACCCGCCGGATCTCGGCCACGGGAATCTCGGCCAAGGGTGCGGCTTTATGGATCACGCCGGCGTTGCTCACGAAGGCGTCCACCGACCCGAGCTCCTCGGCGCAGCGGTCGAACATGGCGGCGACCGCCGCCTCGTCGGCGATGTCGCCCCTGATCGTGATCGCGCGCCGGCCCGCGGCCCGGACCTCGGCCGCCACGGCCGCGGCCGCATCCTCCCGGCCGGCATAGTTGACGGCGACATCGTAGCCCGCACGGGCACCCAGCCGGCAGATCGCAGCCCCGATCCCGCGCGAGCCGCCGGTGACGAGAAGAACCCTGCTCATGCTTCCTGGCACCTCCCTCGATCCAAGCTTCGTGACCGGCCGCAGCATGGCGAGGCGAGCGCCGCCGGTCGAGCCCCTTCCCTGCCGGGCGGGCAGCGCAGGAACCGATCGCTCCCCTGGAACATTGATCGAACGGACACGATGGAGACGAACGCGCATGAGCAGCGACCGCACGAACCCCAAGCGCGATCCCGATCCGGGCTCGAACACCGAGAAGCCGGTCGAGGACTGGGTGACCGGCGACGAGTCCATGACCGGAGCACAGGCGTCCTATCTCAAAACCCTGAGCGAGGAAGCCGGCGAGCCGTTCGACCCGCAGCTCACCAAGGCCGAGGCGAGCAAGCGGATCGACGAGCTCCGGGCCAAGACCGGCCGCGGCAGCGGGCAGCACGGCGGCCCGCACCGATGAGGGCTCTTCGCTCTTCATTCTGAAGCTTCAAAATGAAGCTTCATCTTGACGCCGCTGCTCGGAACCGTCACGGTGCGATCATGGCGATCGAGGACGAGGAAGGGCTGTCGTCGGAGGAGCTCGCGCGTGCGCAGACGGCGTTCCGCGGCTCTCTGGAATCGGCACGGGCGTGGCGGTCGTTCTCGCCCGACCCGCGGCACCACGACATGACCTACTGGACGATGCTCTCGGTGCTGTTCGCCGAACCCGGCATGAACCGCACCACGCTCATCGAGCGGATCGTGGACTATGCCGGTGTGTCGCGCTCGACCGCCGAGCGTGCGATCCGCGAGGGGCGTGCCCGCGGCTTCATCGCCGACGAGCCGGTCGGCAAGGAGGTCCGTTATCGGCTCACCGATGCAACCTTCCGCCACTGCGTCCGGTTCTTTCGCAGCCACCTCGACCTGGATAAGGTCATGAAAAATTTGGGCTATAGCCGGGTACACCAGCCATGAGCGAGCACCGATCGCGACGCATCACCGTCCGCGATATCGCGCCCGCGCGCCGCGTCAATGGGAAAGGAGCACCGACGTGACGAAGACCCGAGCGATCCTGGCGAGCTTTCTCGTCGTCACCAGTCTGAGCACGGCCGCCTGCACCAAGAACGTGGGCCGGGGTGCGGCGATCGGTGGTGCCGCTGGCGCCGGTCTCGGTGCCGTGACCGGCGGCGGCATCCTGAGCGGTGCGGCCAAGGGTGCGGCGGTGGGCGCCGCCGGCGGCTTCATCTACGACCAGCTCAAGAAGTAAGCGCACCCTAGCCTGCGACGCGCCTCAGAGCTTCTTCGCCTGCTCGCGCAGCGCGAACTTCTGGATCTTGCCGGTCGAGGTCTTGGGCAAAGGCCCGAAGACGATGGTTTTCGGTGCCTTGAAGTGGGCGAGCTCGCGCCGGCAGTGCTCGATCAGCTCCTGTTCGCTGACCTCGGCGCCTTCCTTCAGCGTGACGAAAGCGCAAGGCGTTTCGCCCCACTTCTCGTCGGGACGCGCCACCACCGCCGCCTCGAGCACCGCCGGGTGGCGATAGAGCGCACCCTCGACCTCGATCGAGCTGATGTTCTCGCCTCCCGAAATGATGATGTCCTTGGAGCGGTCCTTGATCTCGACATAGCCGTCGGGATGCATGACCGCGAGGTCGCCCGTGTGGAACCAGCCGCCCCGGAACGCCTCCTCGGTGGCGCTCGGGTTCTTGAGGTAGCCCTTCATCACGTCGTGGCCGCGCATCATGATCTCGCCGAGCGTGGCGCCGTCGCGCGGCACGGGCGTCATGGTGGCGGGGTCCATCACCTCGAGTCCCTCCAGGACCGGATAGGGCACGCCCTGCCGCGCCAGCTTCTTGGAGCGGGCGTCCGGATCGAGGGCGGCCCACTCCTCCTGCCAGGCGCAGACCGTGGCGGGGCCATAGACCTCGGTGAGCCCGTAGACATGGGTGACCTCGATCCCGAGCCGCTCCATCTTCTCGAGCACGGCTGCGGGCGGTGCGGAGGCCGCGGTCATCATCCTCACCTTCTGGGCAAACGGCCGGCGCGCGCTCTCGGGTGCGTTCACGATCATGCTCATCACGATCGGCGCGCCGCAGAGATGGGTGACGCCGTGCTCCGCGAGCGCCGCGAAGATGGTCTCGCTCGCGACCCGCCGCAGGCAGACCTGCGTGCCCGCCTGCAGCACCACGGTCCAGGGAAAGCACCAGCCGTTGCAGTGGAACATCGGCAACGTCCACAGATAGACCGGAAACTGCGGCATGTTCCAGACGAGCACGTTGCCGACCGCATTCAGATGCGCTCCGCGATGATGGTAGACGACCCCCTTCGGATTGCCGGTGGTGCCCGAAGTGTAGTTGAGTGCGATCGCCTGCCACTCGTCGGCCGGGTAGAGCGGCGTGAATGCCGGGTCGCCTTCGGCCAGGAACTCCTCGTACTCGATCTCGCCGATCCGCTCGCCGAGGCCGGGCCCTTCCGGATCGTCGACGTCGATCACGAGGATCTTCCGTCCGGCGAGCCGCAAGGCCTCGCGCATCAAGGGCCCGAACTCGGTATCGACGACGAGCGCTCTGGCCTCGCCGTGATCGAGGATGAAGGCGAGCGCCGCGGCATCGAGCCGGGTGTTCAGGGTATTGAGCACCGCGCCGCACATCGGCACACCGTAATGCGCTTCCACCATGGCGGGCGTGTTGGGCAGCATCGCCGCCACCGTGTCGCCGGGCCCGATCCCACGCCGCTCGAGAGCAGATGCGAGGCGCCGGCAGCGCGCCGCGAGCTCGCGGTAGCTGCGCTTCATGCCGCCGTGCACCACGGCCGTGCGCTCGGGATAGACTGCGGCCGTGCGGGCGAGGAAGGAAAGCGGTGTCAGCGGAGCGAAGTTGGCCGCGTTCTTGTCGAGCCCGCTGGCATAGGGCCCGTGGTCGGGATGAACGCTCCAGCGCTGGTTCGTGCTCGTCATGGCTTGCTCCCCCTCGAAGGCCACCGTCCGCTCGCGCCGAGCGGCCCGGCGAGCGGGCCACCGTTGCCGCGCGCTGCCGCCTGCGTCAAGGCGAGCGGGTCGCGGTAATCTGCCGTTCATGGTCGCACGTTAGGGTGGAACGGCTTGCGGCGAGCAGCAAGCCGAGGCAGCTTGCCGGCATGGTCCGGCCGGGCGAGCACGGCCAGCATTTCTTCGTTGCATGGGTGACAATTGCATGGGTGACAAGCGCATGTCCGAGCCCTTTCCCGCCACCCTGGTGCCGACCATCCTGGCCGGCGGCTCCGGCACCCGGTTGTGGCCGGTGAGCCGTGCCGCTTTCCCCAAGCATCTCGTCGAGCTGTTCGGCGAGGAATCCCTGCTCCAGACCACCGTGCGCCGGGCGCTGCGCACCGCGCCGGCCGGTCGGATCGTGACCGTGGCCGCGGCGGGTCAGGCCGTCCTGATCCGCCGGCAGCTCGGCGCCCTCGACCCGGCGCTCCTGGATCACCTCCTGCTGGAGCCTTCGGCCCGCAACACCGCCGCTGCCGTGGCGCTTGCCGCCCTTCATGCCGAGGCTGCGTTCGGAGGCGAGAGCATCTTGTGGGTCTGTCCTTCCGACCACCTGATGCTGGATCAGGACAATCTCTACGCCGCGCTGCGCCGCGCTGCGGCCGCCGCCGCCGAAGGCTGGCTCGTCACCTTCGGCATCGCCCCCTCACGGCCAGAGACCGGCTTCGGCTGGATTGCTCCGGCCGAGCCGCTGCCGGAGATCGAGGGCGTGCTCCGGGTCGAGCGCTTCATCGAGAAGCCGGTGCGCGAGGTCGCCGAGCGGCTTCTGGCCGAAGGCCGTTCCTTATGGAACAGCGGCATGTTCGTGTTCCGTGCGGACCGGATGCTCAAGGAACTCGGCCGCTGGGCACCCGACATCCTGGAAGCGACCCGCGCCGCCTGCCCTGCTCCGGCCGAGGTGGCGAGAGCCGGTCTCGATGCCGCCGCTTATGCCGGCATCCGCTCCCAGCCGATCGACAAGGCGGTGATGGAGCGTTCGGCCCACGTCGCCGTGGTGCCCTCTGACCCGCAATGGTCCGATGTCGGCTCCTGGCATGCGATCTGGGAGCTCATGGACAAGGACGCTTCCGGCAACGCCCGCCAGGGCGACACGCTGGCCGTCGACGCTCGGGACAATCTGATCCGCTCCGAGCGGCGCGTCGTGGCGCTGGCCGGGGTCGAGGGTCTCGCCGTGATCGAGACCGCGGATGCCGTTCTCGTCGCCGACCGGCAGAACAGCGAGGCCGTCCGCGCGGTGGTCGATGCATTGGTCAAGGGCGGGCGCAAGGAGGCCGCCAGCCACGCCCGCGAGATGCGCCCCTGGGGCCAGTTCACCGTGCTTCACGAGGGGCCGGGCTTCAAGGTCAAGGAGGTCGTGGTCGATCCGCACGGCCGGCTCACCTTCCAGTACCATCCCGGCCGCGACGAGACCTGGGTGATCGTCGAGGGCGAGGCCCTGGTCCAGCTCGACGGCGAGACGCACCGGCTCGGGGCCGGCCAGAGCATCTGCGTCCCGCGCGGCAAGAAGCATCGCCTCACCAACCCCCATGATGCCCGCCTGAGGCTGATCGAGATCGGCCACGGCGAGGCGCTGGGCGATGAGGATACGGTCCGGCTCGAGGATTGAGGGAGGAGCGGGGAAGACGTTTGCGCCGCTTCGCCCCTCCCCGAGCTTCTTCGATCCCGAGCCTCGCCCCGCCGCGGCCAGCATCTTCTGCCGCGCCCCGACGCCGAGGCGCGTGTGCTCGATCTCGAGGCGGCGATCCATCACCACGGCGATGGTGCGCGTCGCCTCGGGGAGGCGCCGGATCTCCTCGTCCGTCGGATCGGTGCGCGCTCACGCTGGCCGCTCTCCCGGCCAGGTGAACGGGGCCGCCCCGACCGATGCCTGCCTGCATGATGACGGCGCGACGGATCGGGCCGACTGCCGAGGTCCCGGGCCGAAGCCGCACGGCAGGGCTGCAGCCATGGCGCCGTAGCAACGCGGTCCTGCCAAGAACCGCAGGTGAGCCTCTCGGCTCGCTGGCGCACCTTCGAGCCGTCGGGCACGGAGCGGCGTGGCGTCCGACGGCCGGAACCCCTGCCGCGACCGCCGGCGCCGCTTGCCGCTGCACGACCATCCGAACAGAGTGGACGGCTCGCAGGCGATCGGTCATGAAGCTTCGGCCGTCCTCGCGAACGCATCGCCGGCGGCAGGAGGACCGGCCCAGCCTGGATGCCGGATGCGGGACGTGCGCGCGGCGATGCCGGAAGCTGGAGCCTCCGCCGGCCGAACAGATGCCGATGGCGGGGACGCCTCCCTTCCGGAGAGAGCCATGCAGCAGCATTTCTCGACCCTTGCCCGCTACAATCGCTGGGCCAACCGCCGCCTCTACGAGGCCGTGGCAGCCCTCCCCGATGCCGACTACCGCCGCGAGATGGGCGCTTTCTTCGGCTCGCTCCGGGGCACCTTGAACCATCTCCTCGTGGCCGACCGGATCTGGCTCCAGCGCATCACCGGCGAAGGCACCTCACCCGCACGCCTCGACGAGATCCTCCACGACGACTTTCCTTCCCTGCGCGAGGCGCGTGCCGCCGAGGACGAGCGGATCATCCGCGTCGTCGACGGCCTCGGCGAGGAACGCCTCGCCGGCACGTTCGGCTATCGCAACCTGAAGGGTCAAGCCTTCGAGCAGGAGCTCGCCCCGGTGCTCGCCCACTTCTTCAACCACCAGACCCATCATCGCGGCCAGGCCCACACGCTCCTGACCCAGCTCGGCCGTGCGGCGCCCGAGCTCGACCTGATCTACTTCCTGCGCGAGCAGGGGTGAGCGGGGCGGTCGCTACCCGGCCGTCTGGAGCGCCTGGAACCCTTCGACCTGAGCTGCGCGCCGATCGAAGGCGAAGGTGGCCGAGCAGCCTGCCCGGCGGTCGCCTATCGGCGAGATCGGCGCGGGAGTTCGTGTAGAGCCTGAGGGCGTCGGGAATCGGATCGGTATCCTCGATCAGCAACGCCGACGCTTGGTAGAAGCCGAGCACGACCTCGGCGATCTCGGCCCGACTGTACCGGAAGCGGCGCGCCAGCACCCACGCGAGCTCGCACAAGGCGGTACGGTTGATGAAGCCGGGCTCGTCGGCCGAACATCGGCTCTCGATCAGCCTCTCCACGGCATCGGCCTGCGCCGGCTCGTCATCGGTGATCAGGCGCACGAGCAGGCTGGTATCCAGGCCGATCACGGGCAGCCGCTCCCGATCGCGGCCTCGGCGATGGCGTCGTCCATCTCCTCCAGCGTGGCGGCGCGGGCCGGGCGAGGCAGCATCCCGCGTAAGTCGGAGATGGTGAGATTGCGCGGCACCCGCCGCACCTCATTCTGCCCCACGGACACGAACGCGCTCTGGTCGCCGGGCTTCAGCCCGAGGCGCTCGCGCACGGCGCGGGGGATGTCGTCTGGCCTTTACGAGTCAGGGTGGAGATTTCCATGGCACCCTCCGCGATGCTGATCGGCCTTACGTTACAGGCAAGAAGGCCTGATAAGCGACAGCAGAAGTCGCAAAGCGATTTTCGCCTGCATATCCCGAAGGGGGATGGCCCTTCCCAGGCCGGCGCGATCGTGGCATCGGACCTGCCGTGCCCGAAGGATCCGCCCACCCATGTCATCGCCGTCTCCGCCCCCCGCCCCGAAAGGCCGCCGCCCGCTATCCGTCGCCGACTATGTCGCCGGTGTGCGGGCCGGCGACCGCGCCGTGCTCTCGCGTGCGATCACGCTCATCGAGAGCGCCCGGCCCGAGCACCGGGCGCAGGCGCAGGCCGTGCTGCAGGAGCTCCTACCCTACACCGGCAGTGCGCAGCGGATCGGCATCACCGGCGTGCCGGGTGTCGGGAAGAGCACCTTCATCGACGCCTTCGGCACGCTGCTCACGGGGCTCGGCCACAAGGTGGCGGTGCTCGCGGTCGATCCTTCCAGCAGCCGCACGGGCGGCTCGATCCTGGGCGACAAGACCCGCATGGCCCGGCTCGCGACCGACAGGAACGCCTATATCCGCCCCTCGCCCTCGGGCGGCACCCTGGGTGGCGTCGCCCGGATGACGCGCGAGACCATGCTCTTGTGCGAGGCCGCGGGGTTCGACGTCGTCCTGGTCGAGACCGTGGGGGTGGGCCAGTCCGAGACCATGGTGGCGGGGATGGTCGACTTCTTCCTGGCCCTCATGCTGCCGGGGGCCGGCGACGAATTGCAGGGCATCAAGAAGGGCCTCCTCGAGATCGCCGACATGATCGCCGTCAACAAGGCCGACGGCGACAACCGGCTCCGTGCCCAGCAGGCGGTGAGCCACTACAAGCACGCCCTTCGCATCATCGAGCCCGAGAGCCCGTCCTGGCGCCCGCCCGTCCTCATGATCAGCGCGCTCACCGGCGACGGCCTCGAGGAGCTCTGGCACGAGATCGGCCGGCACCGCGCGAAGCTCGGCGCTTCGGGCGAGCTCGCCGCCAAGCGGCGGCGGCAGCAGGTGCAGTGGATGCGCTCAATGCTCGAGGACCGGCTGATGCAGGCACTGCGCCGCCATCCCGCGGTCAGGAAGCTCCTGCCCGAGCTCGAGCGGGCGGTGGCCGAGGGCGATCTCACGCCCACGCTCGCGGTGGAGCGGATCCTGCGCGCGTTCGGCGTCGTCGATGCGCCCGAATCTTGATGCGGCTCAAAGGCCCAGACGGCCACTGAAGCCGATCCGGTTGCCGAGGAGATGGAAGCCGTAGCTCTCCTGGTAGTCGTCGGGGAAGAGACGGCCCGTCGTCCGCCAGATCAGCCGCTCGACGCCGGCCTTGCTCCGATCCGTGGTGGTGCCGGTCGCATCCGCGAGATAAGCGCCGCCATCGCAGAACACGGCCCGGAGCCGGAGCGGCTCGGCACCTGGCCGGGGTTCCGGCAGGGTGCTGGCGCTGCAGACCCGGGCCGCCCCGGCCACCTGCGGCGGATCGAACAGGAGCACGAGCCGCGCGGTGCCGACGGCTTCGGTCGGAGGAGCGAAACGGACCTCGAGACCGGTGATGCCGCGGGCCGCCTGCTTCAGCACATCGGTAACGGCGAGCGATCCGTCCGTGGTCCGGGGAAGCCCGTTGACCTCGAGGCGGACCGGCCCCTGCCTGGCAGCCTCGGCCAGCCGGGCGCGTGCCGCGCGAGGATCGGCATCGCGGCCGAGCTCGACCGGCGAACGCGAGGCGCAGCCGGCGAGCCCGAGCAGCAGGAGAATGGCGGCCACCCTCTTTCCCTGAGCCATCGCTCTCCATCCCTTCGGATCGCACGCGGAAGCGCCCGCATCGCCATATCGCGGTAGGCCTCCACCGCGAAGCACCGTGCCGCTGCAGCCGGTCCCGTGCACTTTAACCCTATGCTAACCAGCCGCTTCCGTCTTTCGCCGCGTCTGGCCCTCGCTCCGCTCGGGCTCCTGCTCCTCGCCGGCTGCACCACACGAGGGACGGAGCCGGTGCCGGCCTTCTGCTACCGCACGCTCGCCGACATCGCCTGTTACGCAGCACCCGATCCCGGCCGTGAGCGGCGGCTCGTCGGCATCTATCTCCTCTACCCCGACGATCCGTCCACGACGGCCTATGGATTGTCGCACTTGGCAGCACGGATGTCGCGTTGACGCATCCTCCCCCGGGCCTAGTATCTCGCACACGCGAAATTCAGGGCCGCCCACTCGGGCGGGGCCACGCCGATCGCATCGGAATCGGAGGAGGAGCATGGCACAAGCCAGCAGACCACTTTCGCCTCATCTACAGATCTATCGCTGGTACTTCACCATGGCGCTGTCGATCGCGCACCGGGTCACCGGGGCGGGGCTGACGGTGGGGCTGCTGCTGCTCGCCTGGTGGCTGCTGGCGCTCGCCGGCGGTCCCGACAGCTTCGCCACCGTCCAGGCGGCGATGGACAATTTCCTCGGCGGGCTGATCCTGTTCGGCTTCACGCTGTTCTTCTTCTATCACGCCCTCAACGGCATCCGGCATCTCGTCTGGGATCTCGGCTACAATCTCGAGAAGACGGCGGCCTACCGGAGCGGCGTCGTGGTGGTGGCGGGGACGGTCGTGCTCACCCTCCTCACCTGGATCGCCATCCTGATCGTCGGCTGAGGAGGAACGTCATGGCCACCACCACCGAGAAGTTCGGCACCGTCGTCAAGAGCGGCGTCGGCCACGTCATGGCGCGCGGCAGCATCCGCGAGGGCTCGCGCACCTGGCTGCTCGAGCGGATGACCTCGGCCGCCCTGGTGCCGCTCTCCTTGTGGTTCCTCATCGGCGCCGTCTCGCTCTCCGGGGCCTCCTACGAGGAAGTGCGGGCCTGGCTCACCGGGCCGTTCAACACCACGGCCATGCTGCTCTTCGTGATCACCCTGTTCTGGCACGCCAAGCTCGGCGCGCAGGTGATCATCGAGGACTACGTGCATCACGAAGGCGTCAAGGTCGTGTCCCTGATCGCCCTCAACTTCGCGGCCATCGCATTGGGCCTCGCCTGCGTCGTCGCGGTCCTCAAGGTCTCGCTCGGGAGCTGAGCAGAACATGGCACAGGCTTATCCGATCACCGATCACTACTTCGACTGCGTCGTCGTCGGTGCCGGCGGCTCCGGCCTGCGCGCGGCGGTGGGCATGGTCGAGGCGGGCCTGAAGGTGGCCTGCATCACCAAGGTCTATCCCACCCGCTCGCACACCGTGGCGGCCCAGGGCGGGATCAACGCCGCGCTCGGCAACATGAACGAGGACGACTGGCGCTTCCACATGTACGACACCGTCAAGGGGTCGGACTGGCTGGGCGACCAGGACGCCATCGAGTACATGACGAAGAACGCGCCCGCTGCGGTCTACGAGCTCGAGCACTACGGCGTGCCGTTCTCGCGCACGGCCGAGGGCAAGATCTACCAGCGTGCCTTCGGCGGCCAGTCGGTCAACTACGGCAAGGGTCAGGCCTACCGGACCTGCGCCGCTGCCGACCGCACCGGCCACGTCATCCTGCACACGCTGTTCTCGCAAGCACTCAGGAACAAGGTCCAGTTCTTCCACGAGTACTTCGCCCTCGATCTCATCATGGACGACGAGGGCGCGTGCCGCGGTGTCATGGCGATGTGCATCGAGGACGGCTCGGTCCATCGCTTCCGGGCGCACCTGACTTGCCTCGCCACCGGTGGCTACGGCCGGGTCTACGCCTCGGCGACCTCGGCCCACACCTGTACGGGCGACGGCAACGCCATGGTCCTGCGTGCCGGCCTGCCGCTCCAGGATCTGGAATTCGTCCAATTCCACCCGAGCGGCATCGCCGGTGCCGGCTGTCTGATCACCGAGGGAGCGCGCGGCGAGGGCGGCTATCTCACCAATTCCGAGGGCGAGCGTTTCATGGAGCGCTATGCCCCGACCGCGAAGGACCTCGCCTCGCGCGACGTGGTCAGCCGGGCGATGACGATCGAGATCAACGAGGGGCGCGGCTGCGGGCCGAACAAGGACTATATCGAACTGCATCTCGAGCATCTCGATCCCAAGCTCCTGCACGAGCGCCTGCCCGGCATCTCGGAGACGGCGAGGATCTTCGCCGGCGTGGATGTCACCAAGCAGCCGATCCCGGTGGTGCCGACCTGCCATTACAACATGGGCGGCATTCCCACCAACTACACGACCGAGGTGGTCCGACCCGTGAACGGCAACCCCGATGCGGTGGTGCCGGGCCTCATGGCCGTGGGCGAGGCGGGCTGCGCTTCGGTGCACGGCGCCAACCGGCTGGGCGGCAACTCCCTGATCGACCTCGTCGTGTTCGGCCGCGCCGCGGCGCACCGGGCGGCCGAGATCGTCCAGCCCGGCGCCGCGCACAAGCCCTTGCCGCGCGATGCGGGCGAAATCGCCGTGGCGCGGCTCGATGCGGTGCGCAACGCGAAAGGCAGCCTCACCACGGGCGAGATCAGGACCGCCATGCAGCGGACCATGCAGCGGCACGCTTCCGTGTTCCGCGACGGGCCGATGCTCGAGGAGGGCTGCAAGAAGATCGCCGAGGTCGCGGACAGCCTCGCCGAGCTTCGGGTCAACGACCGCTCGAAGGTCTGGAACAGCGACGTCGTGGAAGCGCTCGAGCTCCAGAACCTGATGGTGCTCGCGGTCGCGACCATGAACGCCGCCACGTTCCGTACCGAGAGCCGCGGCGCGCATGCGCGCGAGGACTATCCCGAGCGCGACGACGCGAACTGGATGAAGCACACGCTGATCTGGGTCGACGACAGGCACAAGGTCAGGATCGATACCCGCCCGGTCCACGGCTTCACGCTCTCGAACGAGGTCGAGCCCGTCCCGCCGGCGAAGCGCGTCTACTGATCGGCAGCGGCAAGGCTCGACAGGGAATCAGGAACGATGGTCGAATTCGCGCTTCCCAAGAACTCGCGGGTCGTCCCGGGCAAGACCTACAAGGCCAGGCCCGGCGCCAAGAAGGTGCGGACCTTCAAGATCTACCGTTACGATCCGGAAGAGAACCAGAACCCTCGGGTCGACTCTTACGAGGTCGATCTCGCCGAGTGCGGCCCGATGGTCCTGGATGCGCTCATCAAGATCAAGAACGAGATCGACACGACGCTGACCTTCCGGCGCTCGTGCCGCGAGGGCATCTGCGGCTCCTGCGCCATGAACATCGGCGGCGAGAACACGCTCGCCTGCACGCGCGCGATCGAGGATGTGAAGGGGCAGGACGTCGCGATCTATCCTCTGCCCCACATGCCGGTGATCCGGGATCTGGTCGTCGACTTCACCCAGTTCTGGGCGCAGTACGAATGGACCCAGCCCTGGCTCAAGACCTACACGCCGCCGCCCGAGAAGGAGCGCCGGCAGTCACCCGAGGAGCGGGCGAAGCTGGACGGGCTCTACGAGTGCATCCTGTGCGCCTGCTGCACCACTTCCTGCCCGTCCTACTGGTGGAACGGCGACCGCTATCTCGGCCCGGCGGCGCTCCTGCACTCCTATCGCTGGCTGATCGATAGCCGCGAC
This sequence comes from Benzoatithermus flavus, assembly GCF_037908215.1. NCBI lineage: Bacteria > Pseudomonadati > Pseudomonadota > Alphaproteobacteria > Geminicoccales > Geminicoccaceae > Benzoatithermus > Benzoatithermus flavus. The sequence goes on from NZ_JBBLZC010000043.1 coordinate 22,282, forward strand.
GAGGCCATGGGCGAACGGCTCGATGCGCTCGAGGACCCGTTCAAGCTCTACCGCTGCCACACGATCCTGAACTGCGCCAACACCTGCCCCAAGGGCCTCAATCCCGCGAAGGCGATCGCCGAGATCAAGAAAATGGTGGTTGAGAGAAAGCTCTGATGTTCACCTAATTCAAGGCTTGGCGTGAGGTAACGGCGGCGTAAGATGCCGCCCATAACGAGGCGCAAGCCCACACACGCAGGTCCGATCTGAAAAGGAGGCGCAAGCCTCCTTTTTCTTTGTTCTCCGGCCATCTGCCCGGAAAGCGGTCATGCCGTTCTCGCCGCAGCGGGCATCCTCTCGACCGGGACGCTGGCCGTGGGTTCGGCCGGCACCGTGCCGCGGCCGAGCGCGAGCGCGATCTGCTCCTCGAGCGACCGGCCCAATGCCTTCCGGCACGCCACCGACCAGGACGGAACCGGCTCGTGCAGCACGATCCGCACCGCCACGCCCGCCATCTGCAGCACGTTCCACAGATGGGGCATCAGGGTCGCATCGCCGTGCCAGGCATAGAGATCGCAGGTCTCGGGCCCGATCGGCGTGCCGTCGGCGAGCCGGACATAAGCCAGCGTCACCCCCTGCACCGCGACCGGTCGGTCGAGCAGCCAGGGCTCGGCGACGCCGAGCAGGCTGGTCTTGAACCTGCGCACGGCGAGGCCGTTCGTGCTGGTGCCTTCGCCGAACAGGATGAAGCTCTCGCCCCGCCGCATCCGTGCCGCGAGCGCGTCGCGCTGGATGCGAGCCTCGCGCCAGCGCCTCCGCACGAAGAAGGTGCCGGCGAGCCGGGCGAGGAAGCCGAGCAGCGGCCAGCCCGCCACCTCCCGCTTGGCGATGAAGGTCGCGTCGAGAAAGGCGCCCAGCGCTGCGATGTCGAGATAGGAGACGTGGTTCGCGACGAACAGGGTCGGCAGGGCGTCGAACGGCTCGCCCTCGAGCGAGAGCCGCAGGCCGAGCAGCCGGGCGGTGCCCCGGCACCACAGCCGGCGCACCGGTCGCATCACGGCGGGCCCGAACGCCGCGCCGGCCACGGCGAGCGGCAGGAGGCCGGCCGTGAGCAGAAGGAAGGCGACGCCGCGCAGGACGGCACGGGAACGGCTCTTGCGCATCGCCCAGCGCTCAGGCCGCCTCGGCCATACCCGGCCGACGCTGCCGGCAGCGCCGCTGGTAGCGGTCGACGATCCCGGCGGCCGGCAAGACCAGGCAGACGTCGATCGTGTTGAACGCATGGTCCACGACCGCGCCCTCGCCGATCATGCCGCCCATCCGCAGATAGGCCTTGAGCAGCGGCGGCAGCGTGCGCATCACGGCACACGGGTCGATCGCCTCGGGTGGCAGCCGGTCGGCGTCGACATGGCGGTCGGGCAGCGCCCGCGGCCGCAGGCCTTCGGGCGCCAAGCAGTAATGATGCAGATAGGCGAGTGCCGGTGCCAGAGCCTCGGGGTCGGTGCCGGGCAGGCTGGCGCAGCCCAGCATCAGGCCGACACCGTGCACGTCGATGTAATCGGCGATGCCACGCCACAGAAGCTGCATCACGGTGCCGTTGCGGTACTCGGGCGCCACGCAGGAGCGGCCGAGCTCCATCATGACACCTTTCGGAGCCTTGACCTCGCTCAGGTCGAACTCGGTCGCCGTGTAGAAGAGACCGCGCTCGCGGCCGGCCCCTTCGCGCAGCAGCCGGTAACAGCCGACCACATGAGGACGCTGGCGGGTGGAGCGGTCCAGATCCACGACGACGAGATGGTCGGCGAGAGCATCGAACCGATCCTCGTCGCTCCGGCTCGCCCGCACGGCCGGCGGGGCGACGGCTCCCATCTCCTCGTAGAACACCCGATAGCGCAGGCGCTGGGCGGCCGCGACCTCCGGACCCTTCCTGACCAGCCGCAACTGAAGCTGATTGGCGCGTGCCATGATCGTCATGCTGTCTCCGCACGGCAGCAATGGGGCCGCGGCCCCGGCCTCGATCGCAGCGGAACGCTAGAGCGGCATCGCGACGAGCCCACGGCGGCGCGGTGACGGGTGCGTGACAAGGGACGGGCCCGGCATCCGTGCCGGGAAGCAGCCGGAGGTACGATATCGGCGGGTGCCGCGGATTAACCGGGTGTTAGGACCTGCCGGCCTAAGCTCTGCCTCACCCGGGCGGATCGGCCCGCCCGCTCGCAGGAGGCTCTGGTCATGTCGTTCATCGCTTCTTCGTCGCCGGCACTCGCAGCCGATGCCGCCAGCGCTGCCGCCGAGGCGCACCGTGGCGAGCGGCTGCCCATACCGCAGGCGGCGCTGATCATCGTCTCCCTGTCTCTCGCTTTGTGGACGGGTATCGGGCTCGGGATCCACTGGCTGATCGGCTGAACGACCGGAACGGCCCGAGCAGCGGGTCGGACAGGTGGTGATACGGGTTGCCGCTCGAGGCTCGGAACGGCTAAGCGGGAGCGGCATCGGCCCGGCCTCACACGACGGCCCGATGCGAGCTCAGCGCGAGTCCTGGCGGCTCGCCTGACCGCTCATCCTCTCGAACCTGTCCGTGCCCATGCTGGGCGTGGTCGATACTGCCGTCATGGGGCATCTGTTCTCACCGCACTATCTCGGCGCCGTGGCGCTCGGCTCGATGGTGACGGGCGTGCGCTACGTCGTGTTCGGGTTCCTGCGGATGGAAACCACGGCGCCGGGCGCCCAGGCCTTCGGCGCGGGGGACCGGCTGGAGCTTCGGGCCACGCTCGGCCGCGGTCTCCTCGTCGCAGGCTGCATCGGCCTCGCCGTGCTCCTGGCAGGCCCTGTGGTCGTGGCGGCGAGTGCTCGCCTGCTCGCGCCTTCGCCCGAGATCCCGTCGGAGTTCCGGCTCTATGTCGGCATCCGTCTGCTCGGAGCGCCGGCGGCGCTCGTGAACTTCGTCGTGCTCGGCTGGATTCTGGGCCTGCAGGACTCGCGTCGGCCGCTCGTCTTGATGCCGGGAACCAACGGCATCGACACCGTGCTCGCGATCGCCTTCGTGTTCGGACTCGGCTTTCACACGGCGGGTGTGGCGCTCGCCACCGTGATCGCCGAGTGTGCCGGCCTCCTGCTCGGGTTCGTCCTGATCCGGCGGGAATGGCAGGCTCAGGGCGGCCGGCCGGACTGGGGCAGCCTCATGGTGCCGGCACGCTTCCGGCGTCTCCTCGTTGCCAACCGCGATCTGTTCCTGCGTAGCCCGATGCCGGAGAGTGCCTTTCTTGCCCTCACCACCCCGGACGCGCGGCAGGGTGCGCTCGCCCTCGCGGTCGACGCCGTGCTGCTCCATATTTCTTCACCATGGCCGCTTATGGTCTCGACGGCTGCGCGCATGCCGCCGAAGCCATGGTCGGCCGCGCGATAGGTGCCCGCGCCGGGCGCGGCTTCCAGGCCGCCGTGCGGGCCGGTTTCACCAACGCCGCCCTGCTCGCGGCGGCGATGACCCTCTTCTTCTGGCTTTTCGGCCCGCTCGCCATCGAGCCGATGACGAGCGGGCCGAGGTGCGAGCCACGGCCGCCACCTACCTGCCCTGGGCGGTAGCACTTCCTGCCGTCTCGGGATGGGCGTTCCTGTTCGCCGGCGTGTTCTTCGGCGCCACACACGGCCGAATTGCGCAACGGCATGGCGGTCTCGCGCGGCCTGTTCGCGATCCTCGCCTGGCTCCTGCTGCCGCCTTTCGGCAATCGCGGCACCCGGCTCGCTTTTCTCCTGTTCCTCACCGGCCGTGGCTTCGTCCTCGGCCTGATCTACTGGCGTGCCGGCCAGGGGATCGCGTTCGTGCCGGCGCGAGCCTGATACGGGATCCGACGGCGTGGTGTGCGACGCCCTTGTCGGGTTTCGGGGTGGTGCTTCCCCTGATCACCTGACCAGGGCGGCGACAGGAGAGCCGAGGAGGGCTCGGCCGGGACAGCGGGCGTTGTGGACGAGCTGGAAAAGGCCTAGCACTACCCTGCCAGTTTCATAGCCGGAGATGGTGGACGAAGCGCGGCCGACGATGCGGGCAGCGCAGGCGTATGGGTAGCGTCCATGGAGGTGGTGGAAATTCGCTGCCCGTGCGGGTGTCGGGCGAGGCGGTCATCGGATCGGTGGTCT
>NZ_JBBLZC010000138.1:0-530 GCF_037908215.1 Benzoatithermus flavus
TTCCCAAATATTGAGCGGGAAGGGAGCCAACAACGACCAATTTGAAAGGGGACAGCTAGTACAACTTATCCTGACAAAAGTAGTCTTCGCCTGCACAAAGCTCTGGTGATGACGCCATCTCGGGCTCCACGATGACCTCCATCCTACCGCCCTACTGGTGTCACACCGTGCATTTTGTGACATTTCATTTTCATTATTAAAGCATAAAAATTTGGACCAACAAAAACTTTTTGCATTTTTTTTGGCTTTTATTTGGAGTTGGTTTTCTCTCTGTGTTTCTTTCAAGTGCTTCTTGAAGTCAACTACTCTGCCCTCTATATTCCACCTCCTTACCCCAAGCTCCTGACCAATGACCATGCCATGTGAATAGTGCTATATGGAGTTTTCTTACAAAAATAATTTGGCCAGAAAGTATTTTCTAAAATTAGTTTTCCAAAAACCCCTGAATTGAGGTTTGCACTACAAGTACTTGATTAAGGGCAGTAAAAATCTTTCCAAAAATATATTAGACTCCTATTAGATATAGGATG
>NZ_JBBLZC010000139.1:0-530 GCF_037908215.1 Benzoatithermus flavus
GACACCGTCAGTGCGTCCGTCGCGCAGGCTCTCGATGAGCTGATGCTTTGGGCCGAGGACTGCCCCGAAGTCCGGCACCTCGTGCACGCGGATTTCGGCTCCAACAATGTCCTGACGGACAATGGCCGCATAACAGCGGTCATTGACTGGAGCGAGGCGATGTTCGGGGATTCCCAATACGAGGTCGCCAACATCTTCTTCTGGAGGCCGTGGTTGGCTTGTATGGAGCAGCAGACGCGCTACTTCGAGCGGAGGCATCCGGAGCTTGCAGGATCGCCACGACTCCGGGCGTATATGCTCCGCATTGGTCTTGACCAACTCTATCAGAGCTTGGTTGACGGCAATTTCGATGATGCAGCTTGGGCGCAGGGTCGATGCGACGCAATCGTCCGATCCGGAGCCGGGACTGTCGGGCGTACACAAATCGCCCGCAGAAGCGCGGCCGTCTGGACCGATGGCTGTGTAGAAGTACTCGCCGATAGTGGAAACCGACGCCCCAGCACTCGTCCGAGGGCAAAGAAATAGAGTAG
>NZ_JBBLZC010000140.1:0-528 GCF_037908215.1 Benzoatithermus flavus
TTTGGTCGGCGTCAACACCGTGTTGGCGGACAATCCGAAGTTGACGGTCCGCATCGGGGAGCAACGGAAAAATCCGCTCCGCATCATTTTGGATACAAACTTGCATACGCCGCTTGACGCCCATGTCGTCACCGACCGGGAGGCGGAAACGTGGATCATCACCGGGAGCGGCATCAGCTGGGAAAAGGCCGAGGCATACGAGCGCCTCGGGGTGCGCATCATCCCGATGGCGGCTGCGCACATTCATGTGCGCGACGTGCTCCGGCTGCTCGGTGAGCAGCGCATTACGTCGCTGTTTGTGGAAGGCGGCTCGCGCGTTCATGACAGCTTCCTCCGGGCAGGGGCGGTCAATGAAGTGGTCGCCTACATCGCCCCGAAGCTGATCGGCGGCCGCGAAGCGCCGACGCCGGTCGGCGGCCTCGGCTTCTCGCGCCTTGAAGAGGCGATGGAGCTTGACATCCGGCAGTTGGAGATGGTCGGCCCGGATATAAAAGTCGTTGCTGCGGTGAAAAAGAGGGGGGAGTAAGG
>NZ_JBBLZC010000141.1:0-526 GCF_037908215.1 Benzoatithermus flavus
GGCGAGAAGTTGAAGATCAGCCCGAACAGCGCCGTGAGCAGGACGAGCATCCAGACCGGGTTGGCGATGCCCAGGATCTCGCCGCCGCCGATGGCGTTGAAGGTGTCGCCGTAGGGGCCGAACTCGTAGATCATCTTGTTCTGGGAGAGCACGATCGCGCACGAGCGCGCGATCGAGAGCATGCCCAGCGTGACGACGAACGGCGGCAGGCCGGCATAGGCGATGAGGACGCCGTTGACGGCGCCGCAGAGCGCGCCGGTGGCGAGCCCGGCGAGCACCGCCAAGAGCCAGTGCTGCCCGGCCTGGAGGACGAGGCCGCAGACCACGCCGACCACGCCCATGATCGAGCCGACCGAGAGATCGATGCCGCCCGTGAGGATCACCGCGGTCATGCCCAGGGCCATGATGCCGATGAAGGCGAAGTTGCGGGTGATGTTGAACAGGTTGTCGGTGGTGGCGAAGGCGTCGGGCTGCAGCCAGCTCATCACCAGGCAGATCGCGACGAGCGCCACCGTGACCCAGAAGG
>NZ_JBBLZC010000142.1:0-526 GCF_037908215.1 Benzoatithermus flavus
ATCTCGGCGCTCTCCCCTTCGCCGCAATACAGCACCGGGGTTCCGGTGGCGATCGCCGGGAAAATTTTCGACGGCCTTGCCCCTTTAAACAAATCGATGTTGCGCAGCGAAACGATGCTGTAATCGGTGATGGAGAAAATCTCCGGCATCTTCTCAACCGGAACGGATCCGTAAAACGTCACATTGTCAAGGCCGAGCTCTTCTTTTAACGCCATCAGCTTTTCCCGCTCTTGGCCGTCGCCGACAAACAGGAAATGCGCCCGTTCATCTTTCGCTTTGACGATGGCCGCCGCCCGCAGCACCGAATCGAGCCCTTGGGCGTATCCCATCGTTCCGGCGTACGTAAACACCACTTTTCCTTCGAGCCCTAATTCCGCAAGCAACTCTTTGTTTTTCGGCAGCGGGCGAAACACATCCGTGTTGACGCCGTTCGGCAATAAAAAGACATCCTCGGGCGCTTTCCCTTGCTCAATCATATAATCGCGAAGGCCTTCCGTCGCGGCAGCGATTTTCCACGCCTTCCGGT
>NZ_JBBLZC010000143.1:0-525 GCF_037908215.1 Benzoatithermus flavus
ATGGTGCCGCGCAAAGAAATTGTGGCGCTCGATATTAACAAAAGCGTCAAGGAAAACTTGGACATCATTCGCGAAGAAAAGTATACGCGCTATCCGGTCATTGACGGCGATAAAGACCATGTGCTTGGACTCATCAACGTGAAAGAGGTGTTTACGGACTTTATTGCCAATCCGTCCAACGAAAAGCAGATGAAAGACTATATCCGCCCGATCATTCAAGTGATTGAATCGATCGCCATTCACGATTTGTTGGTCAAAATGCAAAAAGAACGCATCCATATGGCGATTTTGGTCGATGAATACGGCGGCACGTCTGGACTGGTTACAGTCGAGGACATTTTGGAAGAAATCGTTGGCGAAATCCAAGATGAGTTTGATATTGATGAAACGCCGCTGATTCAAAAAATGGACGATCGATTGATCTTGGATGGCAAAGTGTTGATCAGCGAAGTGAATGACTTGCTTGGGCTGGACATTGACGATGATGACGTCGATACGATCGGCGGCTGGATTTTAACGAAGCAT
>NZ_JBBLZC010000044.1:0-15943 GCF_037908215.1 Benzoatithermus flavus
CGCCGACCCGCTCCGCCGCCTCACCCGCGCCGCCCGCCGGTCTGCGGCCGAGCCAGCCTCGAATGGCCAAAGTCGAGATGAGCTGCGCCGGGTTTCGTGGAGGGGATTTCGTTCGGACGTCAGGCTGCCGAGGCGGGCTTCCGGCTCGCGCCGCTTCGCCGGGCACCGCTTCGATGGCTGCTTCGTTCCCCGCCCTCCAGCCCGCTACAGGGCCGGCCCACCGCCGAACCCGGTGCGGGCTCGCTCCGGGACAGGGCTTCACCCAGGGCGGCGCTCGCCGGATGTGGCGGAGCCCCGTTCCGTTTGGGACGGATCCGCGCCGCACGCCCGATGTGCGCGGGTCATCCTGGCCGACGCGCTCTCGGTCCATGGCTCATGGACCGCCTGCCGCGGATACCGGTTCGGCAACGCGGGACGATCCAGCGGGAGAGCCGCGCTCCGATGGCGCGGAAGCCGCTAGATGCGTGGCCCCGCGGACCAGACCGTCGATCGCGGCGACCTCCATCGCGCGACCGAAGAGATAGCCTTGCGCCTGCTCGCAGCCCTCCCGCCTCAGGACCTCGAGCTGTGCTGCCGTCTCCACCCCCTCGGCGCAGATGCACATGCCGAAGCTCCGGCCGAGGCCGATGATGGCGCGAATGATGGCAGCGTTGCCCGCATCCTCGCCCAGCCGGCCGACGAAGGACCGGTCGATCTTGATCTTGTCGAACGGAAACTTCTGCAGGTAACTCAGGCTCGAGTAGCCGGTCCCGAAGTCGTCCATGGCGATGCCGACACCGAGCGCCTTGATCTGCTCGAGGGTGCGGAGCGCTGCGGCGGTGTTCTGGATCAGGAGGCCCTCGGTGATCTCGATCTCCAGTCGCCACGGCTCGAGGCCGGATTCGACGAGGGCCCGCCGGATCGCCCGGACGAGGCCGCGCTGGCGGAACTGGGCGGGCGAGACGTTGACCGACACCCTGATGCCCGGCCAGCGGACCGCGTCGCGGCAGGCCGTGCGCAGCACCCATTCGCCGATCGGCACGATCAGGCCCGCATCCTCGGCCACCGGCACGAACTCGGAAGGCGGGATCGGACCGCGCGTCGGATGACGCCAGCGCAGGAGAGCCTCGACACCCGCGATCATCCCCGTTCCGGCGTCGACCTGCGGCTGGTAATGGACCTCGAGCTGCTCCGTCGCGACGGCATGGCGGAGGGAGGACTCCAGGAACCTGCGTTCGCGCAGGCGCTCGTCCATGCCGGGCTCGAAAAAGCAGGTGCGGCCGCGACCGTCCTCCTTGGCGCGATAGAGCGCTATGTCCGCCTTCTGCAGCAGTTGCGTGGCGTCCGTTCCGTCGGCCGGGACGAGAGCGACGCCGATGCTGGACCCGATCACGACCTCGACATCCTCGATCCGAACCGGCTCGGCCAGAGCGGTCAGAATCCGGTCGCACAGCCGCTGGACGTCGTCCGGCTGCGCGACATCGGTCTGCAGGACCGCGAACTCGTCGCCGCCCAGCCGTGCCACGATGTCGGTCTCGCGGATGCAGCCGCGCAGCCGCTGTGCACAGGCTGCCAGCAGCCGATCGCCGGCGGCATGGCCGAGGCTGTCGTTGATCTCCTTGAACCGGTCGAGATCGATGCACAAGACGGCCGAGCGCTCGCCGTAGCGCCGCAGGCGACGCAACGTCTCCTCCAGCCGCTCGTGCAGGACCAGACGGTTGGGCAGGCCGGTCAGGGCGTCGTGCTCCGCGAGGAAGCGGACCTGATCCAGCGCCGCCATCTCGGCCGTGATGTCCGTCGCGATGCCGCGATAGCCCGCAAGGGTGCCCTCGGCGCCGCGAATCGGCGTGCCGGTGAGCCGGAGCGTCCGCGCCTGCTCCGCATCCGAGCGGAGCAGGCAGGGGACGTCGCGGAAGGGCTGTCCTGCTGCCAGGGTCGCGCGCTGACGCTGCCGCAGCTCCGGATCGGGCGGCAGCTCCAGGATCTCGTGCAGCGGCCGACCCGTCACCTCGCCTGCGCGTAACCCGGTGGCACGGCCGAAATGCTCGGAGACGTAGGTCAGCCGGAGATCGGCATCGGTTTCCCAGATCCAGTCCGACGCCGCCTCGGCAATGTCGCGAAAGCGGGCCTCGCTCGCACGGATCGCGGTCGTGGAACGACGGATGTTGCCGAGCACGAGGCGCGTGAAGCCGCCCAGGACGACGAGCGAGCCGAGCAGCGTCGGGATCAGCCATGCGAGCTGGACCCGTCCGGGACGCTGCGGTTTCCAGACGATCTCCCGCACCGTCTCGCCCGAAGGCCCCGGCAGCGCCACCCGGCCGAGGCCGGCGCTGCCCGTGCCAGGCGCGGTGAGGCTCGCGGCTTCGATGCCGAAATCCTCCTCGAGCCGGGCGAGGAAGTCGGCATCGAGGCGCTTCGCGAAGATCAGAAGAGCCGGCGGCCCCGCTGGCGGGACGAGGCTGGAGCCGGGCTGTGGCACGATGGGGCTCGCCGCCGCCGCGAGCAGCCCTTCCGGGCCGAAGAGCACGGCAGAAGCCGCCACCGGCTCCGCTGCGTTCTGGCGCCGCGCGACGGCGAGCAGATCCGGCAGATTCGGCCCCAGCGCCTCGGCCGCCTTTCCGATCTCCCGCCGGCCGTCGACCCAACCCAGGAGCATGCGGCCATCGCCGCCGACGACCAGGCTGATCTCGTAGCCGAAAGCCGTGCGCACGTAGGGACCGATGTTGAGATCGGCCCAGACCGGATCGGGGGTGAGCAGCAGATGCTGGACCGCATCATTCCACCAGGCGTAATCGCGTGCGTTGGCCGCGACCGCGCGCAGAACGCTGCGAACGCTCTGGGTCACGATCCGCGCCTCGCTGTTCCGCTGCAGGCTGTCCTGGCGCAGGCTGCCGGCATAGATCGCGGCGGCGATGATGATCGCCGCCGTGGTGATCAGGCTCGCCAGGGAGACCACGACACGGCCGTTCCTGTCGGGTGCCGCAGGGCAAGGCATCGATGACGGGAGCGAAAGTTCCACGAGCGCCGCCGATCATGGCTGTGACCGTCGCGATGCTTAACATCCGACCCCCTAAGGAACGTTTAAGCCCGGCCGGGCGCCGATCGGGCGGCGCAGGGGGTATGGCGGGGCGCCGGCAGGAACGAGCGCCACGGGCAACAGGGGCCGCGCCACGACCGTATACAATCATGCCCGCGAACTGGATACGCGATTTGAAAACGCCGCCCGCGTGCGCTAGCTTGGCCCGGCCCGCCGCACGGGCTCGTCCTCTGCTCTTGGAGGAGAAAGTCTTGCGCCAGAGAGGCTCGGTCCAGGCCGGCACGTCGCTCGCCGATCCGTGCGCCTCCAGCCGGAGGCGGCGGCCGGCCGACGAGGTGATCTACGGCGAGGTGCTCGATGCGATCATCAGCCACCGGCTGCCGCCCGGCACGGCGCTGCCCGAGGACACGCTGGCGGCCGCCTTCGGCGTCAGCCGCACCCTCGTGCGGAAGGCGCTGCAGCGGCTCGCGCACGGCAAGCTGATCGAGCTGCGCCGCAACCGGGGGGCCATCGTGGCGCGGCCTTCGGTCGAGGAGGCGCGCGAGCTGTTCGATGCGCGCCGGCTGATCGAGCCCGTTCTGGTCCGTTCGGCCGCGAGCCGGATCGGCGATGCCGAGCTCGAGGCGCTGCGCGCCGGTGTGACCCGCGAACGCGAGGCCTTCGCCCGCGGCGACCGGCACGAGCTGATCCGGCTCTCGGGCGCGTTCCACTGCCGGATCGCGGCATCCTCGGGCAATCGCGTGCTGGCCGACTTCCTCGGCGAGCTGATCTCGCGCACCTCGCTCGTGATCGCCCTCTACGAGCAGCCGGCGATCTGGCCCTGCTCGCTCGACGAGCACGGGCGCGTGCTGGAAGCGCTCGCCCGGCGCGATGCGGCCGCCGCCGCCGAGCTGATGCGCCACCATCTCGACCATTGCGAGGCCCAGCTCGACCTCTCGGGCGAGGGCCGCGCGGTCGACCTCATGGCGCTCTTCGCCCATGCCCGCGCCGAGCCGGCGCTCGAGGCCTCCTGAGGCCACCACGACACGCGGCAGCCGGGGGGAGGCGCCATCGCCCACCGGTGCGGAGACTTCACCGTCCTCCGGTCGGGCCGAGGCAGGGCCGGCTTCGTGCCGTTCGCGACATGGTCGGCGGATTATCCGGCGTGGTCGGCGTCACATCGGGCTGTGGAGTGGGCGGCGTGTCCGGCGGGAAAGGCTGGACGTCCGGCTCGGTGGGGTGCGGAATGGCCGGAGGCTGCTGGGTAGGATCCGGCCCGACTTCCGGGCGAGGCGGCCGGGGCGGCACCACCTCTGGTCCGGTGGCATCGAGCTGCAGCTCGCGGGCTGCCGACGACGTCATCCGGTTCGGGCGCATCATGCACGAGGTGGTCATCGCGCGCTCCGGTCTGTGTGGACGAGGGCTGCAGCCTAGAAGCTTCGGCCGGAAGGGCATCGTGCGCAAGCCTGTGATGCTGCCGGCGGCTCGTCGGGCAAGGTGAGGTGGGCGCTCCAGGACGTGCCCTGCGCGTGCGGAACCTTGCACCGCACGGGGCATTGTCCCTCGTGGCCCTCGCGAGTGCAGTGCGGGAGCTGCTCCCGATGGGTGGTCGTGGAACGAGGCAGGCGGTCCCCCGTGCCGGATGTCCGCCCGGGACTGCCGTCGAGGAGCCAGTGCGGCACAGACCGGAACCTCGCACCCGAGGTGCGAGCACGAGCTGGAGCGGCTGCCGCTCCGGATTGGAGCGGAAAGGCATGCCATGCCCGATTTCTCCTACGCGCGCGAACGGATGGTGGAGATGCAGATCGCCCGGCGCGGCGTGCGCGATGCCTTCGTCCTGGACGCGATGCGCCGTGTGCCGCGCGAGGCGTTCGTCGAGCCCGGCTTCGAAGAGTTCGCCTACGAGGACAGTCCGCTGCCGATTGGCGAGGGCCAGACCATCTCGCAGCCCTATGTCGTCGCCTTCATGATCGAGGCGGCCGAGGTGAAGCCGGGCGAGCGCGTGCTCGAGGTGGGGGCGGGCTCGGGCTACGCCGCGGCGGTGATGAGCCGGATAGCCGGGAAGGTCTACGCGATCGAGCGGCACGAGGCGTTGGCGAAAGCGGCGCAGCGGCGGTTCGAGGAGCTGGGCTACGACAATATCGAGCTGCGCGTGGGCGACGGCTCGCGCGGCTGGCCGGAAGCGGCACCGTTCGATGCGATTCTGGTGGCAGCGGGAGCGCCCGGGGTTCCCGAGGCGCTGAAGGAGCGGCTCGCGATCGGCGGTCGGCTGGTGATCCCGGTGGGCGAGGAGGCGTCGCAGACGCTCTTGAGGATCACCCGCAAGGGGGCCGCGTCCTACGAGGAGGAGAGCTTGGCTGGTGTCGCGTTCGTGCCCCTGATCGGCGAGCAGGGCTGGGTCGAGGACGGGCGGCGCTCGGCCTCGAACCACCTGCCCGGCCAGTCGCGCGGGCGCACGCTGCCCGAGATGATCGCCGCTGCCGCCGAGCCTTTGCCCGCGATCGACGATCCCGCCTTCGCCGAGCCGTTCGACCGCTTCGCCAACCGGCGGGTCGTGCTCTTAGGCGAGGCCAGCCACGGCACGTCCGAATTCTACCGGGCACGGGCCGCGATCGCGCGCCGCCTGATCGAGCGGCACGGCTTCACCATCCTCGCCGTCGAGGCGGACTGGCCGGATGCGGCCGCCATCGACCGCTACGTGCGCCATCGCCCGGCGCGCAAGCGCGCCGAGCCGCCGTTCCAGCGCTTTCCCACCTGGATGTGGCGCAACACCGACGTGGCGGCATTCGTCGACTGGCTGCGCGCACGCAACGAGAACGTGCCGGAGCCGGAGCGGCGGGCCGGGTTCTACGGCCTCGACATCTACAACATGAGCGGCTCGATCGCGGCCGTTCTGGACTATCTCGACAAGGTCGATCCCGAGGCTGCGAGGGTGGCGCGGGAGCGCTACGGCTGCCTGACACCCTGGCAGCGGGAGCCCTCGACCTATGGCCGCGCCGTGCTCACGGGCGGTTATCGCAAATGCGAGCAGGCGGTGATCGAGCAGTGCCAGGAGCTCCTGCGGCGGCGGCTCGAGTACGCCGCCCAGGACGGCGAGAGCTTCCTGGACGCAGCGCAGAACGCACGGCTTGTCGCCTCGGCCGAGCGCTATTACCGGATCATGTATTATGGCGGCCCAGATTCTTGGAATCTGCGCGACACGCACATGTTCGAGACGCTCGAACACCTGCTCGAGGCGCGCGGACCGGGCTCGAAGGCGATCGTCTGGGCGCACAACTCGCACATCGGCGATGCCCGTTACACCGACATGGGGGTGATGCGCGAGGAGCTCAACATCGGCCAGCTCTGCCGCGAGCGGTTCGGCGGCGAGGCGGCCCTGATCGGCTTCGGCACGCACACCGGCACGGTCGCGGCCGCGAGCGACTGGGACGGCGACATGGAGGTCAAGCGGGTGCGGCCGTCGCGCCCCGACAGCTACGAGCGCTTGTGCCACGATACCGGCGTGCCGTCCTTCCTACTCGACCTCAACCGCGACCAGGCGCTGCGCCGGCGGCTGCTCGAGCCCCGACTCGAGCGGTTCATCGGCGTCATCTACCGGCCCGAAAGCGAGCTGATGAGCCATTACGCCGAGGCCTCGCTGCCACAGCAGTTCGATGCCTATGTTTGGTTCGACGCGACCGCGGCGGTGACACCCTTGGGACCGGAGCACGCGCGGCCGGGGGCGCCCGAGACCTATCCGTTCGGGCTCTAGCTCGTGTTTCGCGACACGGCTACGTGCTCGAGAAGCTCGCGTGGATGGAGGCCGCGCGAATCTGGCCCAACGGCCTGCGCTATTTCTGGACCGATGCGTTCGGCGTCGTGCTCTATCTCTCGCTCTATCGGGAGCTCGGGGAGGAGCGCTGGCTCGCGGCCGCCGAGCGGCTCGTGGCCGAGGTCGAGCGCGTGCTCGGCCGCCGCCGGGGCTCGCGCATCGGCGAAGCACCCGACCGCGACGGGCAGTACCACCATTATCTCGCGATGTGGCTGTTCGCGCTCGCACGGCTGGGCGAGGTCCTGCCCCGCTACCGGGAACGCGGCGTGGCACTCGCGCGCGACATCCACCCGGCCTTCGTGGTCCCCCGCCGCGGCGTCATCTGGAAGATGCAGGAGGATCTGAGCGGGCCCTACCCGGGCTGATACCGGTAGATCAGGCCGTGCTGCGAGGTGATCTTGGCAGTCGAGCGCCCGGTCACCTGCTGCCCGACGCGCAACGCTTCGATCACGGCGACCGCGCGGCCGGCGCGCGTGAGGGCGAATGCCGTGGTCAGCCCGACGATGCCGCCGCCGATCACGGCGGTCTCGACCTTCAGGTCCCGATCCAGCTTCGGGTAAGAGGTCGCCGGTGTGGTCGCGACCCAGGGCGAAAGGGGCAGGCCGGGGAGCGCGAGCATCGGACATCTCCTGAGCGGTAGCGATCTGCGTTCGGGACGCCGCCCCGACCCGCCGCCGAACGCGCCGTTTCTGCGGGCTCTACCGCTCCGCCACCTGGCCCGCTGCCGGTGTCACCCGCCAGATACTGTTGCCGACGTCGTCGGCCACCAGCAGGGCACCATCCTTGCCCACCGCGACTCCGACCGGGCGGCCGCGCGCGTTGCCTTGCGCGTCGAGAAAGCCGGCGAGTACGTTCTCGGGTGGTCCGGCCGGGCGGCCATGGGCGAAAGGAACGAAGATCACCCTGTAGCCGCTCGGCGGGTTCCGGTTCCAGGAACCGTGCTGGCCGACGAACGCCCCGCCCCGATAGTGCCCGGGCAGGAGTTTGTCGTCGTGGAAGGTGAGCCCCAAGGAGGCGGTGTGAGCGCCCAGCCCGTAGTCCGGCACGATCGCCTTCGCCACGAGGTCGGGGCGCTGCGGCTGCACCCGCTCGTCGACGTGCCGGCCCCAGTAGCTGAACGGCCAGCCGTAGAAGCCGCCCTTCTTCACCATGGTCATGTAGTCCGGGACGAGATCGCTGCCGAGCTCGTCGCGCTCGTTGACCGCGACCCAGAGGGCCCCGGTCTCGGGCTCGAACGCCATGCCGACCGGGTTGCGCAGGCCCGAGGCGTATACCCGATGCGCCCCAGTCCTGCGGTCGATCTCCCAGATCGCCGCCCGGCCCTCCTCCGCCGCAAGCCCGTTCTCGGCGGCGTTGCTGTTCGAGCCCACGCCGACATAGAGCCGTGAGCCGTCCGGGCTGGCGACGAGGCTCTTGGTCCAGTGATGGTTGATCGGCCCTGCGGGCAGATCGACCAGCTTCGTGCCGGGGGCGGTGATCCGTGTTTCGCCCTCGCGGTAGGGGAAGCGGAGCACCGCATCCGTGTCGGCGACGTAGAAGTCGTTCCCGACCAGCGCCATGCCGAAGGGCGAATTCAGGCCTTCGAGGAAGACCGTGCGCGTCTCGACCGTACCGTCGTGGTCGGCATCGCGCAACAGCGTGATCCGGTTGGCGCTGGGCCGGCTGGAGCCGGCCTCGCGCATCAGCAGGCCCATGATCCAGCCCTTGATTCCCTTCCGGTCCTCGGGCTTGGGCGGAGCGTCGGTCTCGGCCACGAGCACGTCGCCGTTGGGGAGGACGTAGAGCCAGCGCGGGTGCTCGAGGCCGGTAGCGAAGGCCGCGACCGCGAGCCCCGGTGCCGCGACGGGCTTCGCACCTTGTGGCCAGCCCTCGGCGGAGGCGACCTCGACCGTCGGGATCAGGGTCGGATTCGGCGGCGGCAGCGCCGGGTTCGGGCCGAACCCGGCCTCGACCGGCAGGGTCGCGTGCTCGCCGCAAGCGGCGAGGCTCAGGAGAGGGACCAGGGTCAGGGCGAGAAGGGTGGCGTTGTGCATGGCGGGCTTCCGGCGATCGTTGCCCCTGCTCAGGCTTCGTCGCGACCGTGGACCTGGGCCGGGGGAGAGGTCGCCTCCACGGCCGTGAACGGCTCGAGGATGCGGTAGCTGTGCTCGGCCCCGGCCGGCACCAGCCAGGAATCGCCGGGCTCGAGCCGCAGGATCTGCCCTTCGAGCACGAGCTCGGCCTTGCCGGCGATCACGTAGCCCACGGTCTCGTAGTCACGCCGTACGGCGGGCTTGTCGGACTGGGGCGGCTCGTCCCGCCACAGGCGCATCGAGACCCGCTTGCCCGAGGCGAGATAGACCTGGCCCATCTCGCCACGCGGCGAGGTCGCGCTGCTTACCTTCTTCACGGTGGTATCGGTCATGGTTCTCTCCAAGCCTCCACCGAGAACGCGTGTCCGGCACCGGTGTTCCGGCGAGGCCGAAACCGGCCATGTCTCTCCGGCAGCGAGACGCAAGATGCCGAAGCGATGCGCCACGCTGCCGCGATCGGGCGGTTTCGGCCCGGATCAGGCCCGGTCCTTCAGCCCGCTGGCGCCCTCCTTCTGCGCGCAGTGGGCGCAGCAATAGATCTTGCCGGCCTGCTCGACCCCATGACCGATGATGCGCGTGCCGCAATGCGCGCAGGTGGGGGCGAGCGCGTGGATCGCGCACTCGAAGCTGTCGAAGGTGTGCGTCCTGCCCTGCATCGTGACCTGGAACGCCTTGTCGTAATCGTTGCCGCAAACCTCACAGACCGCCATGATACCAGCTCCTTCGCCGGATACCTCCGACTGGCGGCGATGCCGCTCATCGTCCTCTGTGATCTGAACCGGCATCCTGCGAACGGGTTGCATTGTCTTGCCGGCCATTCTCGATTCCACCGATACGGACGATCCGCCCGGCTTCGAGCCGGCCCCGCTCGCAGCCCTCTCGCGCGAACCCGGTGCCGAGCACGGCGTTCAGATCGAGGCGAGCGCCTTGCCTGGGCAGACGATCCGTGCCGGCGCGAAGATGCGTCCACCGACCTGACCGTACGACATGCCTCGCTTTTCGGCATCGGCGGCAGGCAAGAGCGGCGTGTTCGGCCGCATGCCCGTCGAGGTGCCTGTAAGCCGCATGATCCTTTCCGAAGGCTGGGAGCAAGAACCGATGAGGCCGCTCTCGAGGCCCGGCTCGACCTGCTGGCGGCTCGAGCCAGCCGGGAGAGCAGCCGTCGTGGTCGACGGTGCTGCCTACTTCCGCCTCGTCAAGGCCGCCATCGCGGCGGCCAGGTACTCGATCCTCCTTCTGGGCTGGGACTTCGACCCGCGCATCCGGCTCGAGCCGGACCGTCCGGACAACTCCCGGCCGGACCAGCTCGGCGCCTTGCTGAAGCGCTTGCTCGCCGAGCGGGAGAGTCTCCATGTCCACATCCTCATCTGGGACATGGTCCTGCCGATCGCGGCCAATCGCCGGTTCGTGCCGCAGCGGGCGCGCTCCTGGCTGCGTGCGGACCGGCTATATTACCGGCTCGACGATCGGCATCCTTTCGGAAGCTGCCATCACCAGAAGCTGCTCGTGATCGACGATGCGATCGCGTTCTGCGGCGGTATGGACTTCGCGGGCAATCGCTGGGACACGCCGGTTCATCCCGATCGCGATCCGCGCCGCCGGACGCCGGAGGGTAGGGCCTACCAGCCACGACACGACGTCATGCTGGCCGTGACCGGTGCTGCTGCGGCCGCTCTGGGCGATCTCGCGCGCGAGCGCTGGCACCGTGCCACGGGCGAGCGGATCGAGCCGCCGCCCGCCGGCAACCGGATCTGGCCCGAGGGCTTGCGAGCGGAATTCACGGATGTCCCGGTGGCGATCGCCCGCACGGAGCCGGCCTGGCACCGCCAGGAGGAGGTGCGCGAGAACGAGGCGCTGTTCGGGGCGGCCATCGCCGCGGCGCGACGCTGGATCTATCTGGAAAGCCAGTACGTCGCCGCACCTGGAATCGCCGCCGCCCTAGCTGCGCGTCTCGCCGCGGCGGACGGGCCCGAGGCCGTGATCGTCTGCCCGGCGCACAGCCCGAGCTACTTCGACCGGCTGGCGATGGACCCGGCACGGGCCGGCTTCGTCCGGCGGCTGCGCGCCGCCGACCGTCATGGCCGGTTCAGGATCCTGACACCGGTCGCGGCATTCGGGACGCCGATCGTCGTGCACTCCAAGGTCATGGTGGTGGACGATCGGCTGCTGCGGGTCGGCTCTGCGAACCTCAACAACCGCTCCTTGGGGTTCGACACCGAATGCGACCTGGCGATCGAGGCGATGCCGGGCGAGCCGGGCGCCGGCCGCGTGCAGGAGGCGATCGGCCGAGTCCTGGTCCGGCTCCTGGCGGAGCATCTGGGTGTCCCGACGGCCGAGCTCGCGGCGACGCTCGAGCGGACCGGCAGCCTTGTCGCGACCATCGACACCCTTGATCGGGGTTCCGGACGTTGCCTGCGACCACCGACCGAGCCGGCCAGGACTGGGCTCGCGGCCATGATCGAGGTGATCCATCTCTTCGATCCTCTCGGAGCGGCTGATGCCTGGCGGCCGTGCCGGCGGCTCCGGTCGGCCCGCCCACGCTCGCCTTGAAAGGCTGGTGCGAGCCGTGGCGGGCCGACCCGAATTCGCCTCGATGGTGCACAGGAGGTTCGGAACAAAAGCGATCCCATTGCGTTGGGCAGGCAACCCGAGGCGCACCCGGCCCTGTGCCGCCGAGCAGGGCCGGCGAGGAGAAGCGCCCAGCTCCACGACAGGAGAGTCCATCATGAGCAGCACCGGCCTCGATGTCTTCGACAAGACTCTGCAGACCACGCACATCTGGCTCGGCGAGATCATGGCCGAGATGGGGCCGGACCGGCAGCGGGCCTATCATGCGCTCCGGGCGGTCCTGCATGCGCTGCGCGACCGGCTGCCAATCGACGACTCGGCGCATCTCGCAGCGCAGCTCCCGCTGCTCGTGCGCGGCATCTATTACGACGGCTGGCATCCTCGGCCCGGGACCAGCCGGGAGCGCAAGCAGGAGGCGTTCGTCGCCCACATCCAAGACGGGC
This sequence comes from Benzoatithermus flavus, assembly GCF_037908215.1. Classification (NCBI taxonomy): domain Bacteria; kingdom Pseudomonadati; phylum Pseudomonadota; class Alphaproteobacteria; order Geminicoccales; family Geminicoccaceae; genus Benzoatithermus; species Benzoatithermus flavus. Next base: position 11,890 of record NZ_JBBLZC010000044.1, read on the forward strand.
TCCAAGGCATCCGGCCGTTCGACCCGAAGCAGGCCGCGCAGGTGGTGTTCAAGGTGATCGCCCGGCACGTGAGCCCCGGCGAATGGCAGAAGGTGAAGCACGCCTTGCCCCAGGAGATCCAGGTGCTCTGGCCGGAAGACCAGAGCACCGCGGCCGTGGGCGATGGCGCCGGAGCGGCGGCGAGGAGCTGACCGGCCGGACGGGGTCGGACATGGCCTTGCGCCCGTCCAGCGGCGGCCCCTGGCATCGTGGCGGTGATCATGGCCGAAAGCAGCGGGTTCAAAGGCGGCCGTGCCGGCGAGGCGGTGCGGATCGGACCGATGGAGCTCGAGGGCACGCTCGTCCTGCCGGAGCCGGGGCACGGGATCGTGCTGTTCGCGCCCGGCCGCGTGCTGGCAGAACCCATGGCGCCCGCCGACACGGCCGAGATGCTGCGCGCCGTGTGCGACGAGGTCGTGTTCCTGGCGACACCTGCCGATTTCTGGGCGGTCGGGCATCATTACGACGACTCCCGGCAGCTCGACGACGAAGGCGTGATCGCGATGCTGGCACAGGCTCCCTGCCCGGCCGGGACGGATGCGACCAGCGTGTGGCATGGCGGCGATCGAGCCTGAGCCCGGCCGGCACGAGCCGGGTCCGGGTGTCGTTCCGGAGAGGAAGCCCATGTTCGAGCCGTCCTCGCATCGTCGAGCACCGCCCGGCTCGGCGTCGTCCTTCGGTCGTGACGAGGCGCTCCGGCCCGACCGGGCGCCTTCGCGGGTGCCGCTCGCACCCAAGCTGGCATGGACGGGCTTCGCCGCCGTGCTCGTCCCCACCTACTGGCAGGCTTACGGGTCCAGCAATTTCCTGTGGTTCTCGGATATCGGCCTGTTCCTGGCGGGCGGCGCCCTCTGGCTCGAAAGCCCGCTCCTCGCCAGCACCGCCGCGGTCGGCGTCCTCGCCCTCGAGCTGGGCTGGAATCTCGACTTCCTCGCCGGCGGTCGCCTCCTGGGGCTCGCCGGCTACATGTTCGATTCGCGCAAGCCCGCTTACCTGCGCGCTCTGTCGCTCTTCCACATGGCCCTGCCGCCGCTTCTCGCCTGGTTGCTGCGCCGGCTCGGCTACGATCGCCGGGCGCTCGTCACGCAGACGGCGCTGGCTTGGCTCGTGCTGCCCGCAACTTATTTCTTCACCGACCCGGAGGAAAACATCAACTGGGTGTTCGGGCCGGGCAAGGCACCGCAGAACGTGGTTCCGGGCCCGGTTTATCTCGGCGCGCTGATGCTGGGCCTGCCGGCTCTCGTCTTCCTGCCGACCCATCTCGTGCTGCGCAAACTGATGCAACCGGCCCACATCTCCAGCGGGTGAGCGCAGCCGACGCGACGGATGCGCTCGCCCGGCACTGTGTCCCGATCAACGCGAGCCGGTGCGCTTCTCGTCCTCGGGGGTGGTAGGATGCCGACCCGCCTCCGACATGCCCTCGATCATGTCGTGCGTGCCCGGTTGGCCGCCGTGGCTCACATCCTTGTCACCGGCCTTACCGATCTCGGCCTTGCCGGCCTCGGACATGCCTTTCGCCATCTTCTCCTTGGCTGCTTTGTCCGTGCCGCTCCGACGCTCGCTGTCCTCTGCCATGGTGCCAACCTCCTCGATCGAAGGCTCCATGCCTTCGGTGATCTGCCCTGCATAATCGGGTAGTCATCCTCGGGTTCCTCCGGCCCGCCGATCCACGCCGGAACAAGCATGGGGCCGACATGTTCTCCGATATCGGAACCACGGCGTCCCCGATCCTCGTGGCCACCGCGCGGATCGGGGCATTCTGGTCATAGGAGGCGCATGGTCGCCGACGATCTGGACGGGGTGCACGTGCTCGTGGCCGAGGACAGCTTCGTCGTGGCGCTCGACCTGGAGAATACGCTGACCGCGTTCGGTTGCCGCGTGCTCGGGCCGGTGGCGTCGGTCGCGGCGGGCCTCGTGCTGCTCGAACGGCAGCGCCCCGATCTGGCGCTGCTCGATGTCGAGCTCCAGGACGGTTGGGTCACCCCGCTCGCCGAGGCATTGGCGCGCAGGAACGTGCCGTTCCTGCTGGTGACTGGCTACGAGGGCGGCCATCTCGTGCAGCCGCTGCTCTGCACTGCCCCACGGCTCACGAAGCCCTGGAGCGAGCACGATCTCGCCCGCGCGCTCGAGCGGCTCTGGTGGCAGCAGCGGGTTCGCGAGCGGGCCTATGCCATCTGGGAGCAGGAAGGCCGTCCCGAAGGTCGGGCCGAGCGGCATTGGCTCATGGCCGAAGGCGAGCTTCGGGCCGCACGGCCCCGAGCCCTCGCGAGAGCCGCGGGAATGCATCGTGATCTGCCCTGTCCGGCAGCCCCGATCGCCTGAGCCTGCGAGCTGCCCATGTCAGGTCATCGGCGAGGGTGGGCCAGGATGCCGACCGCGCGCCATCATTCATCGGAGGTCACCTCGAGGCTGCGGTGCGGCGAACACCGGACCGGCAGCGGCTGGAACCACGAGCATGAGCTGCATCCTTCTGAGCCGACGACGGTGGCTGGCCCTGTCCTTGGCAGGGCTGGTCGTGCCCGGCGCCGCCACCCGAGCCGCGAAAGCCGAGGGCGCCGAGGCCGTGATCGACCGCCTGACCCGGAAGGCGGTGCGCATCCTCGCGACCACCGAAGTCGGCAGCCCGCAGCGCAAGGCCGGGCTGCGATCCCTTCTGGAGGAGGGGTTCGATCTGCCCTACCTCGCCCAGCTCGCCGTCGGCCGGGCTTGGCGCAAGCTGTCCGCGGCCGAGCGGCAGGACTTCATCCGGATCTTCACCAGGTGGGTGCTGGAGACGCAGTCCGCCCGGCTCAGCCAGTATGCCGGCGAGGAGATCGTGGTCACGGGCAGCCGGCCGGTGGGGGAGGGAGACACGATGGTCGCGACCCGTATCCAAGGCGGCAAGCTGGAGCAGCCGATCGAGGTCGACTGGCGGGTGCGCGAGCGCGGTGGCGATGACCGGATCATCGATGTCGTCATCGAAGGTGTCAGCATGGTCGTGACCTACCGCAACGAGTTCCAGGCGATCGTCGAGCGTGGCGGGGTCGAAGCGCTCAAGGCCGAGCTCGCCGCCCGCGCCGGCAAGAGCTGACGGCTTTCGAGATTCCGTTCGCGGTGCTGGCGATCGGCAGCGAGGTCGGTCTGCCCGATCATCCTCTCCCGTAGGATGTGCTGCGCCTTGGAGCCTTATCACCCGTCGAGCCGCGTCGGTTCGTGCGTCAGCTCCGGTTCAGCCGGCGAGAGAAGGAGAACAGGAGACGACAAGCCGCCAGGGTCCGCCGGCTGCACCGCATCGTGTGCAACCGGCGGCGCGATCGCCTGCACAAGATCAGCCGGACGCTGACAGCCAGGGACGGCCTGGCACGGCCGGAAGGTCGGGCGCATCGGCCGGTTCGACCGTTCCACGGGCGTCTGTATAGCGCGACGATCAGGGTGAGGTCCGCGACCGCGGACATTGCCGCGGCTCGGGTCATCGAGCTTCGCGACCTGCAACCGGCAAGGCGAGGCACGGGGTGGCCTCGGGCACGGGCGAGGTCTTGATCTTGAGCACGCTCGGTCTCATCGGCTAAGAGGCCTGACAGGCCGAGAATGGGCCGCCCTTCGTGACCGCCGAGGTCGCGCAGGCGGTGAAGGCGGCGGATGGCTACACAGTCGTGATCCGGGCCAGAAATCCGACGACGGCGCGTGCGCTGATCCGGGTTCGGACCGTGCCGATGCCTGCCCGGCTCGTTCGGGGCGATCGGACGAAGACGAAAGGGCTTGCCCGAGGACGTGTACCATTTTCGCACGCTCGGGACGTACGGTGTCGCAAATCGGCACGAGGCGCGGGCGGCCGACTCGATCGGCCGGCCCGTGATGCTGTCTCCGGCACTGGCATGAAAGCTGCGATGCCGATGGCGGACCGGAAGCACGGTCGCAGGCGACCGGCATCCCGGCATTCGGCAGGGGGCTGACAACCTTGAGCAAGACAATCTTGGACCGGCGGACGTTTTTGACGAGCGCGGCGCGCACGGCGGCCACGGTGGTGGTGCTCTCG
>NZ_JBBLZC010000144.1:0-525 GCF_037908215.1 Benzoatithermus flavus
TCGTGCTCGGACCGCTCGAGGTTCTGCTTTAGCGTATCCACTTCCGCAGTCAGTGCGGTGGACGCAAGCAGAGAAGCCTGCATACGCATATTGACTCCTTTTTGTTAGACTCCTGCGAATTTTATTTGATCCTCTATTCGGCTTTTCTTCCCGAACGCCAAACAGAGCATCGGGGGCTACTGTCTATGCGGTATTACATTACATAATTTTAACTTCTTACCTCAAATCCTGTTAGAAGGCTGCTGCATGCTTCGGTCAGCCCGCTCTTGGCAAGCTAAACCTTCTGAATCACCGCACTCATGATAGTGCGGTGTTCTTCTTTGATGGAAGCGCCGTTGAGCGCCTCTAGCAAGTTGTCCGGCGCCTCCGGTTGGACGGAGGCCGCCGGTGTCACAGTCTTGCCCTTCTTACAAAGGGGCCGCCTGCCGGACTCCGGAACCACTGCAGGTTCCGGTGCGGAGTCATGTGCGAAGTCCGGGAGGTTGCCCTGTGGCACCTCCGAGGCCTCCTCCTCCTTGCGGGTCC
>NZ_JBBLZC010000145.1:0-524 GCF_037908215.1 Benzoatithermus flavus
TCCGGCGACAAATAATGAACCGAACCGAGCACCGAGTTCGTCTGTGTAATCGTCGTTCCACTCATCGCCACCGCGATGCCGAAGTCGGTCACTTTCACATTGCCGTGCTCATCAAGCAAAATGTTTTGCGGTTTAATGTCGCGGTGGATAATACCGTTCTCATGGGCATGGGCGATGGCCGACGTCAGTTGGTCCATGATGCAAAGCGCCCGCTCGACCGGAAGCGGGGCATGCTGCTGAATGTACTGTTTCAGCGTCGAACCGCGCACATACTCCATCACGATATAATAAAGGCCTTCTTCCTCGCCGACGTCGTAAATCGGCACAATATGCTCATGATTTAAGCTCGTCGCCGCCTGCGCTTCGCGGCGGAACCGTTTAATAAACCGGTCGTCGTTGGCAAAATCAAGGCGGAGCACTTTCACGGCGACATCGCGCTCCAAAATGATGTCGCGGGCCAAATAGACATTCGCCATGCCGCCGCCGCCGATCAGGCTGATGATTTTGTAGCGGTCGTTCAATCG
>NZ_JBBLZC010000146.1:0-524 GCF_037908215.1 Benzoatithermus flavus
TAAAAGCGGCGTTCAACGCCGATTCCGACGGCCTGGCCGGCATTCAGCAGCTTGCGGGCGATGCGACGCTTCTATTCTATACGACGGAAGAGGCGAAAGAAGGAATGCGGGCGTTCAAGGAAAAACGGAAGCCGGACTTCGGCCAGTTCCCGCGTTTCCCGTGAGAACGGACCAAGCAGCTTGATGCTGCATCAAGCTGCTTTTTCGCATCTCGCTGCCAGCGGGGCACATAAGGAAGGAACAACCTCCCCCCCCGGAACAGGACGTTTCCACAGCGGCGGGTGTTGTTTGGCGGGAGCGGCGGCGCCTTGTGCGATGGGCCGGCACGCCAAACGGCCGAAAGGAGGAGAACGCATGACCACAATGCCAAACTGGCTGAAGCAGCGGGCGTTTTTAACCCCGGAGCGGACGGCTGTTCGTGATCGAGAGCGGGCGAAAACGTTTGCCGAACTGTACGAAGCGTCGGCGTCATGGGCGCGCCGCCTCGCTGCAGCGGGCGTTCGGGAAGGCGACATCGTCGCCAT
>NZ_JBBLZC010000147.1:0-523 GCF_037908215.1 Benzoatithermus flavus
TGCGCTGTTTGTGGAGTATTGGCGGCTTGGCGTGGCGCTCGGTTTTTCTTCCGACGACATCGAGGCGGCGTATCGGCGGAAAAATGAAGTGAACCACAAGCGGCAAAACGAGCGCTATTGATCTTTTTTTGGGTGGCGAATGATTCATTTTGCCAATCGTCAGCCTTTTCAAGTATAATAAAAAAGTGGACAAAACCGGAAAGGAGTACCAAGATGGCGAAGTTGGACGAAACGTTGACGATGCTGAAAGCGCTGACCGATGCGAAAGGCGTCCCGGGCAATGAGCGGGAAGCGCGCGATGTGATGAAGACATACATAGCTCCGTATGCGGATGAAGTGACAACGGATGGCCTCGGCAGCTTGATTGCCAAAAAAGAAGGGAAATCGGGCGGGCCGAAAGTGATGATCGCCGGCCATTTGGATGAAGTCGGCTTTATGGTGACGCAAATCGACGACAAAGGATTCATCCGCTTCCAAACGCTTGGCGGATGGTGGAGCCAAGTAATGCTCGCCCAGCGCGTGA
>NZ_JBBLZC010000148.1:0-522 GCF_037908215.1 Benzoatithermus flavus
AGCTCGCCGATTTCGTCGATGAATAAAACGCCGCCGTGGGCGTTCGTCACCGCCCCTTGCTTCGGCTGGGGAATGCCGGCTTGCCCCATCGCCCCGGCCCCTTGGTAAATCGGGTCGTGCACCGAGCCGATGAGCGGATCGGCAATGCCGCGCTCGTCAAAACGCGCCGTCGTCGCGTCAAGCTCCACGAACACCGCATTTTTCTTAAACGGGGAGAGCGGATTTTTTTTCGCTTCCTCAAGCACGAGCCGAGCAGCTGCCGTCTTGCCGACGCCAGGGGGGCCGTAAATGATGACATGCTGCGGGTTGGGGCCGCATAAAGCAGCTTTTAACGCCTTGATGCCGTCTTCCTGACCGACAATATCGTCAAAACTTTTCGGCCGCACTTTTTCCGCCAGCGGCTCGGTGAGCGAAATCGAACGCAGCTTGCGGAGCTGTTCCATCTCTTTGCGAGACTCTTTATCAATCGAAACTTTTTGCACACGTTGCCCTCTTAGCAAATTCCAAAAATAAAGGCCGATG
>NZ_JBBLZC010000045.1:0-15563 GCF_037908215.1 Benzoatithermus flavus
GGAGAAGGGCCTGCGCTTCGCCATCCGCGAGGGTGGCCGCACCGTCGGCGCCGGCGTCGTCGCCGAGATCATCGCCTGAGCGGGCACGGCGCCGCCCGCCGAGGTCATTTTTCTCTGGCTCTGGCGCTCCGGGGGGCTTGTCACGGCCCCCCGCGTGCATTATGAGCACCAGCCCAGCGACGGCCACCGTGGCGCGCGAGAGCGTCTGTGCGGCCGGGCGCATCGAGCCGCGATGGTCTCGCGGGGCGAGTGTCTCGGAAGGCGTCTAGGAGTGTAGCTCAACTGGTAGAGCACCGGTCTCCAAAACCGGGGGTTGGGGGTTCGAGCCCCTCCACTCCTGCCACCCCTCCGGGGCGGCACGATCCTTCCAGCCAGCGTTAGACCCACCTGATCAGCAGAGAGCAGAGCGGATCGATCATGGCGAAGACATCGCCGGCCCAGTTCATTCGCGAGGTGCGGCAGGAATTGGCCAAGGTGACTTGGCCTAGCCGCCGCGAGCTGATCGCGACCACGGTGAGCGTGTTCGCGATGTCCGCACTCGCCGCCTTGTTCTTCTTCGTCGTGGATCAGGTCATCGCCGTGGCGGTCCAGCTCATCCTCGGTGTGGGGGCGTGATGGCCGAGCCGCGCTGGTACATCATTCACGTCTATTCCGGCTTCGAGAAGAAGGTTCGGGATTCGATCCGCGAGCAGGCCGAGCAGAAAGGCCTCTCCCATCTCTTCGAGGACATCCTGGTTCCGATGGAGGAGGTGGTCGAGGTCCGCCGCGGCAAGCGGGTCAATGCCGAGCGCAAGTTCTTTCCGGGCTACGTGCTCGTGCGCATGGTGCTGAACGACGAGACCTGGTCGCTGGTGCGCAACACCCCCAAGGTGACGGGCTTTCTGGGCCCCGGTGGCAAGCCGGCGCCCATTGCCGACCACGAGGCCGAGCGCATCAGGAGCCAGGTGGCCGAAGGCGTCGAGCACCCGAAGCCCTCGGTCGCGTTCGTCGCCGGCGACCACGTACGGGTCAGCGACGGCCCGTTCGCTTCGTTCAACGGTGTGGTCGAGGAGGTCGACGAGGCCAAGGGCCGGCTCAAGGTCTCGGTCTCGATTTTCGGTCGCGCCACCCCGGTCGAGCTCGAGTACTCCCAGGTCGAGAAGCTCTGACCGCTTGCTTTTCGTCGTTTCGTCTCCGTTCGCGGGAGCGCCCTTCGGGGCGCGTTCGGACCGCTAAGCCAGAAGGAGTGAAAATCAGCCTATGGCGAAGAAGATCACCGGCTACATCAAGCTGCAGGTCCCTGCAGGCAAGGCCAACCCGTCGCCGCCGATCGGGCCGGCGCTCGGTCAGCGCGGCCTCAACATCATGCAGTTCGTGAAGGAGTTCAACGCCGCCACCCAGGGCATGGAGCCCGGGATGCCGGTGCCCGTGATCATCACGGCCTACGCGGACCGCACCTTCACCTTCGTCACCAAGACCCCGCCCGTCTCCTACTTCCTGAAGAAGGCGGCCGGAATCGAGAAGGGCAGCCCCACCGCCGGCCGGACCAAGGCCGGCAAGGTGACCATGGCTCAGTGCCGGCAGATCGCCGAGCAGAAGATGAAGGACCTCAACGCCCATACCGTTGATGCCGCGGTGCAGATGGTGGTGGGCTCGGCCCGCTCCATGGGTCTCGACGTGGTGGCGGAGTAAGAGCGATGGCCAAGAAGGGTAAGCGTCTCCGGGCGGCTCTGGCCACGATCGACCGCTCCAAGCTCTATCCGCTGCCGGATGCGGTGAAGCTGATCAAGAGCAACGCCACCGCCAAGTTCGACGAGACGATCGAGGTCTCGCTCAATCTCGGCGTCGACCCGCGCCACGCCGACCAGATGGTGCGCGGCACGGTCAACCTGCCGCACGGCACCGGCAAGACGCTGCGTGTCGCCGTGTTCGCCAAGGGCGACAAGGCCGACGAGGCGCGCGCCGCCGGGGCCGACGTCGTGGGCGCGGAGGACCTCGCCGAGCGGATCCAGGGCGGCACGATCGACTTCGATCGTTGCATCGCGACGCCGGACATGATGCCGCTCGTCGGCCGGCTCGGCCGCATCCTGGGGCCCCGTGGGCTCATGCCGAATCCGAAGCTCGGCACCGTCACCCCGAACGTCCGCGAGGCCGTCGAGGCCGCCAAGGGCGGGCAGGTGCAGTTCAAGGTCGAGAAGGCCGGCATCGTGCACGCCGGGGTCGGCAAGGCGAGCTTCGACGAGGACAAGCTCGTGGCCAACGTGCGGGCGTTCGTGGATGCCGTCAACAAGGCCAAGCCGAGCGGTGCCAAGGGCACCTACCTCAAGCGGGCCAATATCAGCTCCACCATGGGTCCGGGCATCAAGCTCGACATCCCGAGCCTGGTCGGCTGAGAAAACGCACGACGGAAGCGAATTTGGCTCTTGCGCTCGGCGAAGGTCCCATTATGTTCATGCCCTCCGAGGAACGCCAGTGCCGTGCCATCCGGGCCCCGTATCGGCCGCGGGTGGTGCTTGTCGTGAGCGCAGCCACGCTGCTGGCCACGACCGTGAGCGGCTCCGGGCGGCGGTGCGAGGGTGGCGGGTGCCGCCGAGGCGAGAGCCGGATCGGTTAGTGTTCGGAGACAATCGTGCTGCGAGCCGAAAAAGCCAAGGTGATCGACGAGCTGAACGGCGTGTTCGGTGAGACCGGCGTCGTCGTCGTCACTCATTACAAGGGCCTCACCGTGGCCGAGATCACGGATCTGCGTGGACGGATCCGCTCGGCCGGTGCCGCCTTCCGTGTGACCAAGAACAAGTTGGCGCAGCGGGCTCTGGACGGGACACCGTTCGCGCCCTTGGCCCCCTTGTTCAAGGGGCCGACCGCGATCGCCTTCTCGAAGGACCCGACAGCGGCGCCGAAGATCGTCAGCGAGTTCGCGAAGAAGAACGACAAGCTGCAGATCGTCGGCGGTGGCCTGGCCGGGACCCTTCTGGATGCGGCGGCGGTCAAGGCGTTGGCCGAGCTGCCTTCGCTCGACGAGCTGCGGGCGAGGCTGATCGGCCTGCTCAACGCGCCGGCGAGCCGTCTCGTCGGCGTCCTTCAGGCGCCGGGCGGCCAGGTCGCCCGCGTGCTGGCGGCGCGCGCCGACAAAGAGGGCGGTGGCGCCTGAGCGCGACGTGAAGCGGTGTTGCACCCGTCGATGCCGGGTGTCTTTGGCATGAGTTCGTTGCGGGAGTAGTCGAAATGGCGAATTTGGAGCAGTTGGTCGAGGATCTGTCGGCCCTCACCGTCCTCGAGGCGGCCCAGCTCTCGAAGATGCTCGAGGAGAAGTGGGGCGTCTCGGCGGCGGCCCCGGTGGCGGTCGCGGCCCCGGCTGCGGGCGGTGCGGCAGCGGCGGCCGAGCCGGTCGAGGAGAAGACCGAGTTCGACGTGATCCTGGCCAATGCCGGTGCCCAGAAGATCAACGTCATCAAGGAGGTCCGCGCCATCACCGGTCTCGGCCTCAAGGAGGCCAAGGATCTCGTCGAGGGCGCGCCGAAGCCCGTCAAGGAGGGCGTCTCCAAGGACGAGGCCCAGAAGATCAAGGCGCAGCTCGAGGGCGCTGGCGCCACCGTGGAGATCAAGTAACATCGTTCTCCAGCTCCCGCATCGCCGTCGTCGCGGGACCGCCGGCCTTCGGGCCGGCCACCTGCGGCGCACGCGACAGCGATGCGGCAGGCTCGTCTCCGATCCGACAAGGCCGGCTGCGCCGTGTGCAGTCCGGCCTTTCGGCGTCGGCTCGTCGCATTGACCTTGTCGCAGCGCGTCAGGGCCCCGTCCAGCTAACGGTTCAACCGAAGCAGGTCAGCCATGTCCGACCTCCCCACGGCCAAGAAGCGGATTCGCAAGAGCTTCGGCCGCATCCCCGAAGTCACGGAGATGCCGAACCTCATCGAGGTGCAGCGGCAGTCCTACGACAACTTCCTCCAGATGCACGTCGAGCCCGCGGCGCGGGAGCGGATGGGCCTCGAGGAGGTGTTCCGCTCCGTCTTCCCGATCAAGGACTTCGCCGATCGCGCGGCGCTCGACTTCGTCAAGTACGAGCTCGAGGAGCCCAAGTACGATGTCGAGGAGTGTCATCAGCGGGGCATGACCTACGCGGCGCCCTTGCGCGTGACGCTGCGGCTGATCGTGTGGGACGTCGACGAGGAGACGGGCTCGAAGAGTGTTCGCGACATCAAGGAGCAGGACGTCTACATGGGCGACATGCCCTTGATGACGGAGAACGGCACCTTCGTCATCAACGGCACCGAGCGCGTCATCGTCTCGCAGATGCACCGGAGCCCGGGCGTGTTCTTCGACCACGACCGCGGCCGCACGCACAGCTCGGGCAAGTTCCTCTACTCGGCGCGGATCATTCCCTACCGCGGTAGTTGGCTCGACTTCGAGTTCGACGCCAAAGACCTCGTCTACGTGCGCATCGACCGGCGCCGCAAGCTGCCGGTGACGACGCTCCTGCTCGCCCTCGATCTCGATCCGGAGACGATCCTCAACACCTTCTACCACGAGATCGCCTTCGAGCGCGCGGGTCAGGGCTGGAAGACGCCGTTCCGCCCGGAGCGGCTGCGCGGCCAGAAGCTCACGGCCGACCTGATCGACGCCGAGACCGGCCAGACGCTCGCCGAAGCTGGCACGAAGATGACGCCGCGGCTCCTCAAGAAGATCGAGGAGCAGGGCATGAAGGAGGTCTACCACTCCGCCGAGGAGCTGGTCGGCCGCTATCTCAGCCGCGACCTCATCAACGAGGAGACCGGTCTCGTTTACGCCGAGGCCGGTGACGAGCTCACCGGCGAGACGATCAGGAAGCTCACCGAGGCCGGCATCACCCGCATTCCGGTGCTCGACATCGACCATCTGACGGTTGGACCCTATATCCGCAACACGCTCGTCCTCGACCGGTGCCAGAACCGCGAGGAGGCGCTTCTCGACATCTACCGTGTCCTGCGCCCCGGCGAGCCGCCGACGCTGGAGACGGCCGAAGCCCTGTTCAACAGCCTGATCTTCGACCAGGAGCGCTACGATCTCTCGCCGGTCGGCCGGGTGAAGATGAACATGCGGCTCGGACTCGAGACCGACGATTCCGTGCGCGTGCTGCGCAAGGAGGACATCGTCGCCGTCGTCAAGATGCTGGTCGAGATCAAGGACGGCCGTGGCGAGATCGACGACATCGACCACCTCGGCAATCGGCGCGTGCGCTCCGTGGGCGAGCTCATGGAGAACCAGTTCCGCGTCGGCCTGCTCCGCATGGAGCGCGCCGTGCGCGAGCGCATGAGCTCGGTCGAGATCGACGCGGCCATGCCGCACGATCTGATCAACGCCAAGCCGGTGGCGGCTGCGGTCCGCGAGTTCTTCGGGAGCTCGCAGCTCTCGCAGTTCATGGACCAGACCAACCCGCTCTCCGAGATCACCCACAAGCGCCGGCTCTCGGCGCTCGGTCCGGGCGGCCTTACCCGCGAGCGGGCGGGCTTCGAGGTGCGCGACGTGCATCCGACCCACTATGGCCGGATCTGCCCGATCGAGACGCCCGAAGGCCCGAACATCGGCCTGATCAACAGCCTCGCGACCTACGCCCGGATCAACAAGTACGGCTTCATCGAGAGCCCGTATCGTCGGGTCGTGGACGGCAAGGTCACGGACGAGGTGGTCTATCTCTCCGCCATGGAGGAGGGCCGCTACGTCATCGCCCAGGCCAACTCCGAGCTCAACCCCGACCGCAGCCTCGCGGGCGAGCTCGTGAGCTGCCGCGAGAACGGCGAGTTCGTCCTGGCCCGGCCCGAGCAGGTCGACTTCATCGACGTCTCGCCCAAGCAGCTCGTCTCGGTCGCGGCGGCGCTGATCCCGTTCCTCGAGAACGACGACGCCAACCGGGCGCTGATGGGCTCGAACATGCAGCGCCAGGCCGTGCCGCTGCTCCAGGCCGCGGCCCCGTTCGTGGGCACCGGCATGGAGGGTGTGGTCGCGCGCGACAGCGGTGCCGCGATCGCCGCCAAGCGGGCCGGCATCGTCGATCAGGTCGACGGCTCGCGCATCGTCATCCGGGTGACCGACGACACGGCGCGCGCCGACAGTGTCGTGGACATCTATCGGCTGAAGAAGTTCCAGCGCTCCAACCAGAACACCTGCATCAACCAGCGGCCGCTCGTGAAGGTGGGCGACAAGGTGCGCGCCGGCGACATCATCGCCGACGGCCCCTCGACCCAGCTCGGCGACCTGGCGCTGGGCCGGAACGCGCTCGTCGCGTTCATGCCCTGGAACGGTTACAACTTCGAGGACTCGATCCTCATCTCCGAGCGCATCGTCCGCGACGACGTCTTCACCTCGATCCACATCGAGGAGTTCGAAGTGATGGCGCGTGACACGAAGCTCGGCCCCGAGGCGATCACCCGCGACATCCCGAACGTCAGCGAGGAGAGCCTACGCAACCTGGACGAGGCGGGCATCGTCTATATCGGTGCGGAGGTGAAGGCCGGCGACATCCTGGTCGGCAAGGTCACGCCCAAGGGCGAGACCCCGATGACGCCCGAGGAGAAGCTGCTCCGCGCCATCTTCGGCGAGAAGGCGGCCGACGTGCGCGACACCTCCTTGAAGGTGCCGCCCGGCGTGCAGGGCACCATCGTCGAGGTGCGCGTCTTCAACCGCCGCGGTGTCGAGAAGGACGAGCGCGCCATCGCGATCGAGCGGGCCGAGATCGAGCGGCTCGCCAAGGACCGCGACGACGAGAAGGCGATCCTCGAGCGCAACATCTACAGCCGCCTGCGCGAGATCCTGGAAGGTCAGGTCGCGACCACGGGCCCTCGCGGCCTCAAGGCCGGGACCCCGATCACGGCCGACCTTCTCGACCGCCTGCAGCGCAGGCAGTGGTGGGAGCTGGGTGTCGACGACCTCGATCGCATGACCGAGATCCAGGCGCTCAAGCGCCAGCTCGACGACGGCTACAAGCTTCTCCAGGACCGGTTCGAGAACAAGGTCGAGAAGCTGCAGCGCGGCGACGAGCTGCCGCCAGGCGTGCTCAAGATGGTCAAGGTGTTCGTCGCGGTGAAGCGCAAGCTGCAGCCGGGCGACAAGATGGCCGGCCGTCACGGCAACAAGGGCGTGATCTCGCGCATCGCGCCGATCGAGGACATGCCCCATCTCGAGGACGGCACGCCGGTCGATCTCGTGCTGAACCCCTTGGGCGTGCCGTCGCGCATGAACGTGGGCCAGATCCTCGAGACGCATCTGGGCTGGGCCTGCGCCAATCTCGGCAAGCAGATCGGCGAGCTGGTCGATCGCTGGCAGGATGGTGTGGGTCGCGAGGCTCTCGAGCGCAAGCTCGAGGAGATCTACGGGTCCGAGATCGGGCAGGAGATCCGGCATTACAGCGACGACGAGCTGCGCGAGCTCGGCGAGAACCTGCGTCCGGGCGTGCCGGTCGCGACCCCGGTGTTCGACGGGGCGCACGAGGCCGACATCGTGCGGATGCTGGAGGAGGCGGGCTGCGACCGCTCGGGGCAGGTGACGCTCTACGATGGCCGTACCGGCGAGCCGTTCGACCGTCCGGTCACCGTGGGCTACATCTACATGCTGAAGCTCGGGCATCTCGTGGACGACAAGATCCACGCCCGCTCGGTCGGCCCCTACAGCCTCGTCACCCAGCAGCCGCTGGGTGGCAAGGCGCAGTTCGGCGGCCAGCGCTTCGGCGAGATGGAGTGCTGGGCGCTCCAGGCCTACGGCGCCGCCTACACGCTGCAGGAGATGCTGACGGTGAAGTCCGACGACGTATCGGGCCGCACCAAGATCTACGAGGCGATCGTGCGCGGCGAGGACACGTTCGAGGCCGGCATTCCCGAGAGCTTCAACGTGCTCGTCAAGGAGCTGCAGGCGTTGGCGCTCAACGTCGAGCTCCAGCAGGAGATGGTCGGCGAGTGATCCCGCCGGCCATGGGCCTCTTCGCGGAGACCGAGCGGGTGCGCTGACCGCACCCCGGGCCTGCCGGCGCATGCCGGTGCCGGCAGGCCCGCCCAGCCTTCACGGCGGTGATCGAGAGCAGAGTCCGATGAACGACTTGATGTACCTCTTCGGCCAGCCCGCGGCGGGTCAGAAGTTCGACCAGATTCGGATTTCGATCGCGAGCCCCGACCAGATCCGGGAGTGGTCGTACGGCGAGGTCAGGAAGCCCGAGACCATCAACTACCGCACCTTCAAGCCGGAGCGGGACGGCCTGTTCTGCGCCAAGATCTTCGGGCCCATCAAGGACTACGAGTGCTTGTGCGGCAAGTACAAGCGCATGAAGTACAAGGGCATCGTCTGCGAGAAGTGCGGGGTCGAGGTCATCCAGTCCAAGGTCCGCCGCGAGCGCATGGGCCACATCGAGCTCGCCTCGCCGGTGGCCCATATCTGGTTCCTGAAGTCGGTGCCGTCCCGCATCGGCGTGCTGCTCGACATGACGCTGCGCGACCTCGAGCGCGTGCTCTATTTCGACAACTGGGTCGTGATCGAGCCGGGCCTCACGCCGCTCAAGCCCAACGAGCTCCTCACCGAGGAGCAGGTGATGCGCTACCGCGAGGAGTTCGGCGAGGACGCGTTCACCTGCGGCATCGGTGCCGAGGCCGTGCGCGACATGCTCAAGCGCCTCGATCTTCCGGTCGAGCGCGAGAAGATGCGCGCCGAGCTCCTCGAGACCAGCTCCGAGGCCAAGCGCAAGAAGCTCGTCAAGCGGCTCAAGATGGTCGAGACCTTCCTCGAATCGGGCAACAGGCCCGAGTGGATGGTGCTCGAGGTGATCCCGGTCATTCCACCGGAGCTGCGCCCGCTGGTGCCGCTCGATGGTGGTCGGTTCGCAACCTCGGACCTCAACGACCTCTATCGCCGCGTCATCAATCGCAACAATCGCCTGAAGCGGCTGATCGAGCTCCGGGCCCCCGACATCATCGTCCGCAACGAGAAGCGGATGCTGCAGGAGGCCGTGGATGCGCTGTTCGACAATGGCCGGCGCGGCCGCGTCATCACCGGCGCCAACAAGCGCCCGCTCAAGTCCTTGAGCGACATGCTCAAGGGCAAGCAGGGCCGCTTCCGTCAGAACCTGCTCGGCAAGCGCGTCGACTATTCCGGCCGCTCGGTCATCGTCGTGGGCCCGGAGCTGAAGCTCCACCAGTGCGGCCTGCCGAAGAAAATGGCGCTCGAGCTGTTCAAACCGTTCGTCTACGCGAAGCTCGAGCTCTACGGCAAGGCGCAGACCATCAAGGCCGCGAAGCGGATGGTCGAGAAGGAGCGGCCCGAGGTCTGGGACATCCTTGAGCAGGTGATCCGCGAGCATCCGGTGCTCCTGAACCGGGCGCCGACGCTCCACCGCCTCGGCATCCAGGCCTTCGAGCCCGTCTTGATCGAAGGCAAGGCGATCCAGCTCCATCCCTTGGTCTGCACGGCCTTCAATGCCGACTTCGACGGCGACCAGATGGCGGTCCACGTGCCTCTGTCCCTGGAAGCCCAGCTCGAGGCGCGCGTGCTCATGATGTCGACCAACAACATCCTGAGCCCTGCCAACGGCAAGCCGATTATCGTGCCGACCCAGGACATCGTCCTCGGCCTCTACTATCTCAGCCTGATCACCGACGACGAGCCCGGCCAGGGCATGGTGTTCGGCGACGTCAAGGAGGTGCAGCACGCGCTGGCCGCGGGCGTGGTCTCGCTCCACGCCAAGGTGCGCTGCCGCATCTTCAGGATGAACGGCGACGGCGAGCTCCAGCCGCAGGTGGTCGAGACCACGCCGGGCCGGCTGCTCCTCTACGAGATCCTGCCGCAGCATCCGAACATCAGCTTCCAGGGCCTCCTGAACCGGGTGCTGACGAAGAAGGAGATCAGCCAGGTCATCGACGAGGTCTACCGGCACTGCGGCCAGAAGGAGACCGTGATCTTCGCCGACCGGCTGATGAATCTCGGCTTCAGCCACGCCTGCAAGGCCGGCATCTCGTTCGGTAAGGATGACATGATCATCCCGGAGGGCAAGTGGAGGCACGTCCATGCCACCCAGGAGCTGGTCAAGCAGTACGAGCAGCAGTATGCCGACGGCCTGATCACCAAGGGCGAGAAGTACAACAAGGTCGTCGACGCCTGGCAGCAGTGCTCGGACAAGGTCGCCGAGGAGATGATGCAGGCCATCCAGGCCGTGCAGCAGACCAGAGGCCCGGACGGCCGCTTCCGCCAGCCCAACGCGATCTGGATGATGGCTCACTCGGGTGCTCGCGGCTCGGCGGCGCAGATCAAGCAGCTCGCCGGCATGCGCGGCCTCATGGCCAAGCCCTCGGGCGAGATCATCGAGAACCCGATCATTTCGAACTTCAAGGAAGGCCTCTCCGTGCTCGAGTACTTCAACTCGACGCACGGCGCCCGCAAGGGTCTGGCCGACACCGCCTTGAAGACTGCGAACTCGGGCTACCTCACGCGGCGTCTCGTTGACGTGGCACAGGACTGCATCATCACCGAGGATGACTGCGGCACCGAGCGCGCGATCACGATCTCGACCTCGGGTGGCAACGAGGATCTGGGCGAGCGCATCCTGGGCCGCACGGTGGCCGAGGACGTGACCCACCCGCGCACCGGCGAGCTCCTCGCCGAGCGCAACACGCTGCTCGACGAGGTGCTGGTCAAGAAGATCGACCAGGCCGGCGTCGACAGCGTGCGCGTGCGCTCCGTGCTCACCTGCGAGAGCAAGATGGGCGTGTGCGCCCATTGCTACGGCCGCGATCTCGCGCGCGGTACGCCGGTCAACATCGGCGAGGCGGTGGGGGTGATCGCCGCCCAGTCGATCGGCGAGCCCGGTACGCAGCTCACCATGCGCACCTTCCACATCGGCGGTGCCGCCCAGGCCGCGGCCGAGCAGTCCACGGTCGAGAGCCCGTGCGTTGGTCAGGTGCGCCTGGTCAACCCGCGCATCGTCAAGGACAGCCTCGATCGCAACATCGTGCTGGGCCGCAACACCGAACTCGTGGTCTACGACGAGGTCGGCCGCGAGAAGCTGCGCCAGAAGCTGCCCAACGGCACGCGCCTCCTGGTCGAGCCCGATGCCCGGGTCGAGAAGGACCAGGTGCTGGCCGAGTGGGATCCGCACACGCTGCCGGTCATCACCGAGGCCTCGGGCACGATCGTCTTCCAGGACCTCATCGACGGCGTCTCGTTCCGCGAGGTCGTCGACGAGACCACCGGCAAGACGAGCAAGGAGGTGATCGACTGGCGGCAGAGCGCCCGCTCGGGCAATCTCCGGCCCTCGATCGTGCTCCAGGACGAGAACGGCAACCCGATCAACCTGCCTTCGGGCAGCGAGGCGCGCTACTACCTGCCGGTCGGTGCCATCATGTCCGTCGACAACGGGCAGAAGGTCCATGCCGGCGACGTGCTGGCGCGTCTGCCGAGGGAAGCCAGCAAGACCCGCGACATCACGGGCGGTCTGCCGCGGGTGGCGGAGCTGTTCGAGGCGCGGCGGCCCAAGGACCCGGCGATCATCGCCGAGATCGAGGGTCGGATCGAGTTCGGCAAGGACTACAAGAACAAGCGCCGGCTGCGCATCCTGCCGGTGGACGAGGATCTCGAGCCCGTCGAGTACCTCATCCCCAAGGGGCGCCACGTCGTCGTGCAGGAAGGCGACCAGGTGAAGCCGGGCGACCTCATCGTCGACGGCAACCCGGTGCCGCACGACCTGCTCCGCGTGCTCGGCATCGAGGCACTCGCGCAGTTCCTGGTCAACGAGATCCAGGACGTCTACAAGCTGCAGGGTGTTAAGATCAACGACAAACACATCGAGGTGATCGTCCGCCAGATGCTGCAGAAGGTCGAGATCGTCGATCCCGGCGACACGACGTTCCTCGTCGGCGAGCAGATCGACCGGATCGAGTTCGACCAGGTCAATGCCCGCATGATCGCCGAGGACCGTCGGCCGGCCACCTGCCATCCGGTGCTCCAGGGCATCACCAAGGCGAGCCTGCAGACGCAGTCCTTCATCTCGGCGGCGTCGTTCCAGGAGACCACGCGCGTGCTGACCGAGGCGGCGTTCGCCGGCAAGGTCGACCGCCTGCAGGGCCTCAAGGAGAACGTCATCGTCGGCCGGCTGATCCCGGCCGGCACGGGCGGCGTGCTGCAGCGCTTCAAGAAGCTGGCCCAGGGCGAGGGCCGGGCACGCTTCGGCGCCGGACCCGAGCAGCTCGGTGAGGGTGGCCTGCGCCTCACCGAAATGAGCGAGATGCCCTCGGAATAAGGGCGACACCGAAGGATCCGGGCCGCTCCGCCGCACGGGCGGCCCGGCATCTTTCCCTCGGAACCGCTTGACGTGGCGGGGCCGGGCGGCTAGAACGCGCGGCACGCTTTATCTTGGTGCTGGTGGTGACCCTCGCGGATCAGACGCAGCATCGGACTTTCGGCGACTGAACATAGAGCGCGAAGACCGCGCAGGTGCGGTTCGCGCGCTTTTTGCGTCGGAAGGGTTCCTTCCGGCGCTCGAGGTCGCGCTGGCAGTGACAGGAAGCTCTGCGAATGCCGACGATTAACCAGCTTGTGGCCAAGGGCCGCACGGACAAGCCGAGCCGGAACAAGGTCCCGGCGCTTGAGGCTTGCCCGCAGAAGCGCGGCGTGTGCACCCGCGTCTACACCACCACGCCCAAGAAGCCGAATTCCGCGCTGCGCAAGGTCGCCCGCGTGCGGTTGACCAACGGCTTCGAGGTCACCAGCTACATCCCCGGCGAGGGTCACAATCTTCAGGAGCACTCGGTGGTCCTGATCCGTGGTGGCCGCGTGAAAGACCTGCCGGGTGTGCGCTACCACATCATCCGCGGCAAGCTGGATACCCAGGGCATCGCCAAGCGGCGCCAGGGCCGGTCCAAGTACGGCGCGAAGCGCCCGAAGTAATCGAAGGAGAGCGTAAGCGATGCGTCGCCGCGCTGCGGAGAAGCGTGAGGTTCTGCCGGACCCCAAGTTCGGCGATCCGGTCGTCACCAAGTTCGTCAACTCGCTGATGCACGACGGCAAGAAGTCGGTCGCCGAGCGCACGCTCTATGCCGCCTTCGACCGGATGAAGGCGCGCACCGGCAAGGATCCCGTCATCCTGTTCCACGAGGCGCTCGACAACGTGAAGCCCTCGCTCGAGGTGCGCTCGCGACGCGTCGGCGGCGCCACCTACCAGGTGCCGGTCGAGGTGCGCCCGGAGCGCCGTCAGGCGCTGGCGATCCGCTGGATCATCCAGACCGCCCAGAAGCGCTCGGAGAAGACCATGACCGAGCGGCTGGCGGGCGAGCTCCTGGACGCCGCCAACGGCCGCGGCGCCGCCTTCAAGAAGCGCGAGGACACGCTGCGCATGGCCGAGGCCAACCGCGCCTTCTCGCACTATCGCTGGTGACCTCGAGGCTTGTGCAGGTGATTCGCCATGCCGCGTGAAGTTCCTATCGAGCGCTATCGTAACATCGGCATCATGGCCCACATCGATGCCGGCAAGACCACCACGACCGAGCGCATCCTCTACTACACCGGCAAGTCCTACAAGATCGGCGAGGTGCACGAGGGCACCGCGACGATGGACTGGATGGAGCAGGAGCAGGAGCGCGGCATCACGATCACCTCGGCCGCGACCACGACCTTCTGGCGCGACCACCGGATCAACATCATCGACACGCCGGGCCACGTCGACTTCACCATCGAGGTGGAGCGCTCGCTCCGGGTGCTCGACGGTGCGGTGGCCGTGTTCGACGGTGTCGCCGGTGTGGAGCCGCAGTCGGAGACGGTATGGCGCCAGGCCGACAAGTACGGCGTGCCGCGGATCTGCTTCTGTAACAAGATGGACCGCACGGGCGCTTCCTTCGACCGCTGCGTGTCGATGATCCGCGAGCGTCTCGGCGCCAACGCGGTCATCGTCAACTTTCCGATCGGCCTCGAGGCCGACTTCAAGGGCGTGGTCGACCTGATCCGCAACCGCGCCATCATCTGGCACGAGGAGACGCTCGGGGCGAAGTTTTCCTACGAGGAGATCCCGGCCAACCTCGCCGACAAGGCGGCGGAGCTGCGCTCGGCCTTGATCGAGGCCGCGGTCGAGATGGACGACGCGGCGATGGAGGCCTATCTCGAGGGCAACGAGCCCGACGAGGCGACCCTCGTCGCCCTCCTGCGCAAGGGCACGATCTCAGGCAAGCTCGTCCCGGTGCTCGCCGGCTCCGCCTTCAAGAACAAGGGCGTGCAGCCGCTTTTGGATGCCGTCGTCGGCTTCCTGCCCTCGCCGCTCGACGTGCCGCCCGCCGAGGGCGTCCTGCCGGGCACCGAGGAGGTCGTCATCCGCAAGCCCGACGACAACGAGCCGACCGCGGCGCTGGCGTTCAAGATCATGAACGACCCGTTCGTGGGCACGCTCACCTTCGTGCGCGTCTACTCGGGCCGGATCGAGAGCGGCTCCTATCTCCAGAACACGGTCAAGAACCAGCGCGAGCGCATCGGCCGCATTCTCCTCATGCACGCGAACAACCGCGAGGAGATCAAGGAGGCCTATGCCGGCGATATCGTGGCGCTGGTGGGCCTCAAGAACACCACGACCGGCGACACGCTCTGCGATCAGGCGAAGCCGATCGTGCTCGAGCGCATGGAGTTCCCGGAGCCGGTGATCGAGGTCGCGGTCGAGCCGCGCTCGAAGGCCGATCAGGAGAAGATGGGCATAGCGCTTTCGCGCCTCGCCGCCGAGGACCCGTCCTTCCGCGTCGGCTCCGACCCGGAAAGTGGCCAGACCGTGATCAAGGGAATGGGCGAGCTCCATCTCGAGATCATCGTCGACCGCATGAAGCGCGAGTTCAAGGTCGAGGCGAACGTGGGCGCCCCGCAGGTGGCGTATCGCGAGACCATCACGCGCCAGGCCGAGGTGGACTACACCCACAAGAAGCAGACCGGCGGCTCGGGCCAGTTCGCGCGCGTGAAGCTCGTCCTCCTCCCCGGCGAAAAGGGCTCGGGCTTCAAGTTCGAGAACAAGGTCGTCGGCGGCGCGGTGCCCAAGGAGTACATCCCGGGCGTGCAGAAGGGCCTGGAGTCGGCATCCCAAAGCGGCGTTCTCGCCGGCTTCCCGATGGTCGACATCAAGGTCGAGCTCGTGGACGGCGCCTACCACGAGGTGGACAGCTCGGCGCTGGCCTTCGAGATCGCGTCGCGCGCGGCGTTCAAGGAAGGTGTGGCCAAGGCCGGCCCGCAGCTTCTCGAGCCCGTGATGCGCGTCGAGGTGGTCACGCCCGAGGAGTACATGGGTGACATCATCGGCGACCTGAACAGCCGGCGCGGCCAGATCACGGGCATGGAGCCGCGCGGCAACGGTCAGGTGGTGAGCGCCATGGTGCCGCTCGCGACCATGTTCGGCTACGTGAACACGCTGCGCTCGCTCAGCCAGGGCCGCGCCCAGTTCACGATGCACTTCGACCACTACGAGCCCGTGCCGCAGATGGTCGCGGAAGAGATCCGCGCCAAGTACGCCTGAGCGCAGCTGAATCGGAGCCAAAGAGATGGCCAAGGAAAAGTTCGAGCGGACGAAGCCGCACTGCAACATCGGGACGATCGGGCACGTCGATCACGGCAAG
>NZ_JBBLZC010000149.1:0-519 GCF_037908215.1 Benzoatithermus flavus
GGGAGAGCCGGGTTTTACCAAGGGATCGTCAACGGCACGGCCACGGCTGGACGGATGATCGGGCCGGTCCTCGGCGGGTGGGTCGCCGATGCGTTCGGAATGAAACCGCTCATCGGATTGCTTGTCGCCTTCGCTCTGCTGGCCGCCGGCGCGGCGCTCGTGTTTGCCGGGGGGCTGCCGAAGCGGGCGGAAGAGGCGGGGGAAAAAACGGCTGTGACCGTCTAGTTTTCCGCTTGCAATCGATCGACAAATTTTTTACAATAATAATAAATTTGTCATCATAAAGCGAACAACGGTGAAGAGGAATAGTAGCGGGCTTGATGGACGGCAGAGAGTTGACGGTCGGTGCGAGTCAACCGAAGTCAATCCGCGAACTCGCCTCGGAGTTGCCGGCGTGAACGGCTGCGGCCGATAACGCCGGCCGTGAATCTGCGTTAAGGAACAAAGCGGGTGCGCCATAGGCGCGCCAAAAAAGGGTGGTACCGCGGGAAGCGTTCCTCTCGTCCCTTTTGTTCGGGA
>NZ_JBBLZC010000150.1:0-515 GCF_037908215.1 Benzoatithermus flavus
TGACGCTTGTGCGCAAGTTCCAACGCCGTTTCCCATGCTTGGAACCAATGGATGAGTGGATTGTTGCCATTCTCGATGACATCAAGCAGTTCGGCTATGAATTGGACTACAACGGCGCCGGCGCCGCCAAACCGCTCTGCCTTGAGCCATATCCGCCGGGCGGCGTGATCGCCGAGGCGCGGCGGCGGGGCATCCCAATCGTCTACGGATCCGACGCCCATCGCGCCGCCGACTTGCACCAAGGACGGGAGAGGATGGACCGCGAGGCGCTTTCGGTTGACAACCGCCCGCAGCCGTCATAAAATAGGCGAATCAGCCATTTCCCTGCTTGCATCCTGCTGGATGTTGAGGCCAGAGTCCTGCTCCAACCATGATGAAAAAGGAGGCTAGTTCTATGTTTCGTCCCATGGCTTACAACGGAACACGCGAAGAAAATTACGCGCTCGTCATCGAACAGCTGAAATCGCTCATTTCCGGGGAACCCAACTTCATCGCCAACTTGGCGAACGCAGCCG
>NZ_JBBLZC010000046.1:0-15116 GCF_037908215.1 Benzoatithermus flavus
CATGACCCTGCCCCCGTTGTGCCCTCGCTCATAAGGAGAGTCTGTTCCGGTTCTGGTCCATTCGGGACCGGTTGGCATACTCGATCGGTGTGAGCCCATTCAGGCTGGTGTGGGGCCGGTGAGCATTGTAGTCGATTCTCCAGTCTTCGATGATCCGGCGCGCCTGGCTGAGGCGCTCGAACAGGTGCTCATTTAGGCATTCGTCGCGCAAGCGGCCGATGAAGCTCTCCACAAAGCCGTTCTGCTGGGGCTTGCCCGGCGCGATGTAGTCGGCCAGGTGACGGCCGATGTTGTCCGGGTCGCCCTTGAGCTTCGGAAAGTCGAGCGGGCTGTGGTTGTGAAAGCCCAGCGGGGTGCCGCCCTCGTCTTCGGCCATGTTGTTGAGGATGGTGTCGATGTTCGGAATGTTCTTGGCCTTGAGCTCCTCGTAGCGCTTGAGCACGGCGGCCTTGCTGGGGGCCAGCACGGCATCGAAGCGGCGCAGCACCGTGAGCGGCAGCATCACGCGCTCGTACTGCGGCGGGCGATATGGCCCGCGCAGCAGGTCGGCGACGGACCAGATGAAGTTGGCGAGTTGTTGAAAGTTGGCGCTCATGGGTGCGTCCTGAAAGTCGAGAGATTCGCTTGCGCGGCGATCGCCCACGGCGCACCGTCGGTGGTCGATAGAACGCTTTGATTCATGGAGCCGGCGCCGGCGTATCGCCCACTCCCTATCGCCCGGCTATCGCCGATACGACGCCCGCTGTCCGATAGCCTGGTCATGACACCGCCCAGTACCGCCGCCAGCGCTTGTCGCCCTCAAAGCGCACGTCGCCGCGCTCGATCAACTCTTCAAGGGCTCGTTTCACCTGCTTCGGGTGAATCTCCCCGCCGACCCGCCTGTGGATGTCGCTGATGGCGGATTTGGGGTAGCGCCGAAGATCTTCCAGCACCAGCGCCGCCAAACGGTGTGGCTCGATACGCTTGAGGGTCGTCTCGCCTGTGAAGTTGAGGCTGCGCAGCAGGCCGGGATCCACGAAGTAGCGCGTCGCCTGGGTCCGGCCAACGCTCTGCACCAAATGCCAGTCCAGCAAGCGCCTGAGCCAGGGCTGGAGTGCTTCGACCGATGGCAGTTCAAGGCTGGTCGCCAGCTCGCGGGCGGTCAGTGCGTCGTGTTGCGCCAGCAGGCCCAGGGCGATGCGCTCACGCTGGGTGAGCTGGTACGTCTGGTCTGCCTTGGCGATGAAGTCGATGACTTCGGGCTTCAGGATGCGGCGACGCACGGTCACCTGCACTCGGTCGTGGGTTTCGATCAACTCCGGCGCGGGGCGGCCTTGTGATAGCAGGACTTCGAAGATCTTGTCGAAGCCGCTGCCTTCACGTTCCATCAGCTTCAGGTCGTGGAACAGGCGGGCCAGGTGCTCGTTGCGGCGCACGGTGGCGTGCAGCACGTTCTGCGGTGTGACACCGAGCGGCAGCGGCCCGGGGTTCACGACCTCCAGCGAGTCCGGGTGCAGGTTCAGGAAGATGTCACCGCGCTGCGTGTAGGGGCGGTGCACCAGGGCATTGACGAGCAGTTCGCGCACGACCACCTCGTCGAAGGCGGGCACGTTCTGGCGGTACAGGCCATCCGGCAGCTCGTAGCGCTCGCGGAAGTCCGGTACCTCGTTCCAAACGGCTTCGATCAACTCGATGGGATTGAGGGTGTGGTCGTCCCACACCAGTTTGTTGACCTTCTGGCCATGCTCGTCGTATTTGATGAACTGGATGACGGGTGCCGTAGTCAACTGGGCCCGGTGCGCCTGGCGGCCGACACACAGAATGCCCAGGTTCGTCAGCCGACCGTCGCGCGTGAGCTGGTAGTGGGCGAGCAATTCATCGCCGGACTTTTCCTTGACCGATGGTTTGACACGGTCGGAGGCGCGGAGCGCCTGAACGAGCTTGTCGCACTTGGCCAGGTCGGCGTCGCCGGCTTGGATGCTCAAGTTCGTCTGGGTTTCCCAAGGCAGCGCAGAGCGTTCGGCGGCCAAGCGCATCACATTATCGCCAGTGACCGGCTTGCTCTGGTCGGCAACGCGCAGGAAGTAGCGGCCACCCGTTGTAGAGGCCACGGTTAGCGCACGGGGGATGCGCAACTCAAGATACTGACCGCCATTGCCGGCCGTGCACACCTGGGGTAGCACGGCCACGTTGACGGTACGCTCGACAAGCTTGCGGCGCACCGTGTCAGGCAGGTCAGCGGCTATGCGCTGATGTGCGGGCGGGGAGTCCTCGCCGTCCTCGATGCCGATCAGCAGGCGGCCACCCGTCGCGTTGGCGAAAGCCACGCAATCTTTGGCAAGCTCGTCCCAGTCCGCCGACTTGCCGGTGACGGCTCGCAGCGACTTACGGTCGAGCAGCTGGCCTTCCAGGCTCACTCGGCGTTCCCTCCATCGACCTTCATTTGGATTCGTCCGCCTCACGTATCGATTCATCCGCGCCCCCAGCGCGCACCCAGTCGTCCACTTCGGACAGCTTGAACTTCCACAGGCACCCGACGCGGTGCGCCGGCAGCCCCCGGTGCTCGCGCCAGCGATAGACGGTGTCTTTGGCCACGCCTAGGTGCTGGGCGACCTGCTCGACGGAAACCCAAGGTTCTGTGGTCATGGCGTCCGCGCTTGCCGATGGGAAGCGTCTCAAGTGAATGAAACCGGAGGAAAGTCTATCAGCGGGAAGAGGGTCGCCCAAGCTAGGCTTCGGAGTGGAACAGCGCGTGAATCGCATCATCGTGATCAACCCGGAGCCCCCAATGCGCCACAACGACCGACGCACCGCTGACGCCGAGCGCACCACACAGATCCACGCCAGGCGGACGCGGCTTTAGCAACAGGCCGATGATCACTTCGGCCACGACCCGAACGCCGTCCACTGGGGGCACGTCGGCGACCTGGGGCGGGGGGAGCAGGCCCGGGGCGACCTGCTCGCGATCTTCGACGGCCGGCCCGAGTGACGGAGGCCGCGATGGAGATCCTGCCCAAGCTGACCCCGACCCAGGCCCTGCTGCTGCGTGCTGCCGCCCGCCGCGCCGATGGGCGCGTGATCCCGCCCGCCACCCTGCGTGGCGGCGCGCGGGTCAAGGCGATGACCGGGCTGCTGCGGCGCGAATGGATCGAGGCCGGTGATGGCGGCTACGTGCTGACCGACGCCAGCTACGCCGTGGCCGGGCGCAAGCGGCCTGCGCCGCCAGAGGACATCCAGACACTGGACGCCCCTGACGCCCTCCAACTTCTGGAGGGCATCCCGGTTCGCCCCGGCACGAAACTCGCCGCGTTGGTGGTGGCGCTGCGCCGCCCGCAGGGTGCGACCAAGCTGCAGCTGATGCTGGCGACCGGCTGGCAGGCGCACTCGGTGCACGGCGCGAACTCGGCCTTGCGCCGTCGCCTCGGCCTGAACGTGGTGCTGACGCTCAACGCCGCCGGCGAGCGGGTGTACCGCATCGGCTGACTGACGCGCGGGGCAAACCGCAAACCCTGCAGTATGGGAACTTCGCCAGGAAGGACCCTTTTGCCTAGCGAACCTTGCTTTCCCGAATGACCTCAACGATGGCCAGTGAGCATCACTATCATCACGACCGTCACCGAAGCCGAGCCGCGTGACGATGGTGATGGTGGTGACGGTGCCCGCCTGTCGTAGCACGCGCTGGCAAGACGGCGCTGGCGATCACGAGCCTTCCGGCTCCTGCATCCACGCCGAGATGTCAAGCTGCTCGTGCAGCACACGCCAGACATCGACGTGGTCGGGGTGATCGACGTAGAAGACGAGGTAGGGGTACCGCGTCAGCGGCCAGGAGCGCAGGCCCAGCAGGTTCAACTCGTGGGCGTAGTGCGGCGAACCAGTGGCCGGATGCCGACCGATATGGCGGTACGCCTTCCCCAGGGCATCGATGAAGCCGAACGCGGCGGCCTCGGCATCTTCGGCCAAGTCGTTTGCGACTGCGTCCTCGACGTCCTGGCGGGCCTGCTCGCGCGGGACGACGGGCTTGGTCTTCACGACTTGCCGCGGGTCTTGCCTGCCGTTCTGGCCGCGCCGCGCACGCGCTCACGCAGGCTCTCGAAGTAGGCATCGTCCACCTGCGCCATGGGGGCGGAGGCGGCGCCGGCCAGCAGCAGGCTGCGCAGTTGCTGGCGGTCTTGGTCCTTGCGGATCAGCTCGCGCACGTACTCGCTGCTGCAGAGCAACGCCGTCGCCCAGGCCCTAGACAAGTACATCGCCGAGCGCCTGACGCCGCTGAACTGGCAGGGCACCGCCGGCCAGCTCTATGACCTGCTGAACGGCTACGGCATTCCCGACCGCAGCACCTGGCCACGCTCGCCCAAGGGGCTGTCGGACCAATTGCGCCGCATCGCTCCAGCCTACCGCGCCAAGGGCATCGACATCAGCCACCTCGGCCACAGCCGAGAGGGCGCCGTCTGGCGCATCGCCCGGATGCACTCGATCACCGATCACGCCACACCGCCTGGCATCGAGGGCGGCAATCGATACGGAGCACATCGTGAGTAACCCCGACCTGCATCCTGTCTGGGCTAAGGTTCTCGGCATCGCGCCAGAGGCCGCCCGTTCCCTCAACCCGCCGGGCAGCGCGTCGCCGTTGACCCAGGCCATTGCCGCGATGACCGGCGCCAGCGGCCCCTCCCACGGCTGGCAAGCCACCCACCGCCAGCAACGCCCCGGCGCGCCGGTCGGCATCAAGAAGCGGCTGAGCCCGAGCCTCTGGATCAGCACCGTCGTCACCCCGGGTGATGCCCGCTATCCCACCCATTTCTGAAACCACCGGAGACCACGACCATGAAACTCAACCCTTTCAGCAAGAAGAACAGCAGCGGCTACTACGACAAGGTCAAGGCCGAGCACGACCAACTGGCCCACGACATCGCCGCCAAGCGCGCGGAACTGGAAGAAGCGCAGGCCGATCACGAGCACAAGCAGCGCTGCTACCACGAGCTGGCGCAGCAGGGCTCGATGTATTCGTCCACCAAAGAAGAAAAGCACGCTCACTTCGAGGCCAGTGCCGCGTACAACCGCATCGGCGCCATCAAGCGTGAAATCAATCTGCTCGAAAGCCGCATCGCTCCCCTGCGCCGCATCGTCTCGGCGCCCGAGCGATGTACCGAGACCAAGCGGCAGCTGGCCGCATTGATCGCGCAACGCCAAGCGCACGCGGCCGAGATCGAGGTGGTCGATAAGCAGATCGCGCAACTCAACCAGCGCATCGCCAATTTGGAGGCGCGCGTCGCCGCCGAGACGAGGTCGGCGTCCCGAACGTTGCTGGACGGCGAAGGCGAGTTCGTCGTGCCCGAGTCCTTGACCCGGCTCGAGGTGGAGCTGCGCATCGCCCGTGCGTCGCTGGCCGAGCTGCAAGTCCAGCGCGAGGCGGCCAGAGCCCAACTGCGGGAGCTACCGTCGGCCCTACGCGAAGCCCGGCGCAACTTCATCCACTACCGCGCCGATGTGGCTGAGATCGAGCTCTACGAGCAGCTGATGCCGGTGATGCACGCCGTGGCGCGGGCCTCGGCGGCACGGCGGGAGATCAACGTCCACCACGACGAATCGCGCTTCGAGATCGAGATCCCCCCGAGCTGGTCGCCTCGGCACAGGCCGCCCTGGTGGCGGAGTTGTCCGAGGACTGACCGCTTCGGCACATCCGCCGCAAACGGTACGGGTCCTTCCTGACCCAAGGCCCATGCGGGGGGCGCGAGCGCCGTGCTTGGCCAGCGTTTGGCCGGGAATCGAGGTTACCGGTTACCAGTTACTACCTGAGGAGCATTTCATGAGCGATACCACGACAACATACACCGACGGCAGAGCGGGCCGCATGCCCATCGTCCCCCTGTCGCACTACGACCCTGCGGTCCAAGCGCGCGTGCAACAGTGGTTCGCCAGCGGCCGGTTGCTGGCGTGGATTCCGATCCTGAGCCGGGAGAACTTCCCCGAGGTGCCGCCCGAAATCCCGCACTGGGCCGATGCCTACCAGCCGCATCTGCGCTGGCCCATCCACCGGCCCGAGGACCTGCTCGATCTGCCCGAGGGCGTCACCGGCTGGCTGCTGCCCATGGAGGCCGAAGACACCGATGTGGCCTGCGGCGTGTGGGCGGGCGAGGTCTACATCCTGGGTGTCAAGGACCGCCGCGCCGGGCGGCCGCAGACCTTGCTGGGCGAGCGTGCCGACGAGGCGACGACCGGGGGCAACCAGAGCGCGGTTTGACTTGGCTTGTGAGCGCCACAGCGCGTTCATGCAACTCCCTCAACCACCGGAGTCCTCCATGAATCCACCCACCCTGGCGGCGCGTTTGGCTGCGCTGCCCACCTTATCGATGCCGCAGCTGTGGCGGCTGTGGGATGAGCACGTCCCGCGCCGGCCGCAGCGCGTCGACCGCCGCTACCTCGAAGCCCGGCTGGCCTATCGCCTGCAGGAAGCGGCGTTGGGCGGCCTGCCGCGCGAGATCAAGGAGTACCTGGCCGACTGCGGCGAGCAGCATTCGAAGCTCAAGACCGGGCGCGGCCCCGAGCTGCGGTTGATGCCCGGCACCGTGCTCGTGCGCGAATGGGATGCCCGCGAGTACCGCGTGACGGTGACGGGCGACGGGCGCTACGCGCTCGATGGCCAGACGTACAAGAGCCTGTCGGCGGTGGCACGGGCGATCACCGGCGCGCACTGGTCGGGGCCGGCCTTCTTCGGCTTGAAAGGGGCGCGCAAATGAATCCGGTGGCGCCGAAACGCTGCGCGGCCTATGCTCGTGTCTCCAGCGACGAACGGCTGGACCAGTCGTTCAATTCCATCGACGCGCAGCGCGAGGCGGGCGTGGCCTACATCGCCAGCCAGCGCGCTGAGGGCTGGATCGTCGCCGGCGACGACTATCTCGACCCCGGCTACTCCGGCGGCAATATGGACCGCCCGGGCCTCAAGCGCCTGATGGCCGACATCGAAGCCGGCCGCATCGACATCGTGGTCGTCTACAAGATCGACCGCCTGACGCGCAGCCTAGCCGACTTCGCACGGCTCATCGAGGTGTTCGAACGCCGGCGCGTGTCCTTCGTGTCGGTCACACAGCAGTTCAACACGACGACGTCGATGGGCCGGCTGATGCTCAACATCCTGCTGTCCTTCGCCCAGTTCGAGCGCGAGGTCACCGGCGAGCGCATCCGCGACAAGATCGCGGCCAGCAAGGCCAAGGGGATGTGGATGGGCGGCGTCGTGCCGCTGGGCTACCGGGTCGAGGCGCGGCGCTTGATCGTCGAGCCGGCCGAGGCCGAGACGGTGCGCACGATCTTCGCGCGCTTCGCGCAGTGCCGATCGACGACCGAGCTGGTGCGCTGGCTGACCAGCAAGGGCATCACGTCGCGCAGCGGCACGCCGTTTTCCAAGCAGGCGCTGTGGAAGCTGCTGAACAACCGCATCTACCTTGGCGAGATCGTCCACCGGGGGCAGGCGCACCCGGGCCAGCACGAGGCCATCATCGACCGAGCGGCGTGGGCTGCGGTGCAGGCGGTGTTCGCGGTCAACGACGACGAGCGCCGTCGGGCCACACGCGGGCGACGCAGCCCGGCGTTCCTGCTGGCCGGGCTGGTCGTGACCGACCAGGGCGAGCGGATGCAGCCGTCCTTCACGAAGAAAGGGCGCGGCCAGTACTACCGCTACTACGTGCCACAGTCGGTGCAGGCCTTCGGTGCCAAGCGCGGGCATCCGATCGGGCGGCTAGCCGCCGAGCCGCTGGAGGAACTGGTGCTGGCGCAGATCTACGCCGCCTTGCAGGCGCCGGAGCGGATTCAGGGCGTGTGGGACGCGGTGCGCGCCCACGGCGCCGGGCTCACCGAGCCCGAGGTCGTGCTGCCGATGCTGCACAACTTCGCGGCCATCTGGCAGGCGCTGTACCCGGCCGAGCAGCAGCGCATCACCCGCCTGCTGATCGAGTCCGTGGTGGTCAGCCAGGAGGCGGTGTCCATCGTCTGGCGCGACGCGGGTTGGGCCGAGCTGGCGCGGGAAATGCGCCCGGACGGCATCGGGGCCGAGTTGCGGGAACTGGAAGCGGAAGGAGCCGCCGCATGACGAAGGTGCTGCAGACCGGCGCGCCGCAGGCCGGACCGAAGCTGACGACGGTGATCCCGGTGCGCATCAAGCGCAGCGGTGGGCGCAAGTGGATGATCCCGGCGGCCAGGCAGGCGGATGGCGGCGCGGATGCCCCGAAGCACGAGGCACCGATCCTCACGGCGCTCTCGCGCGCCTTCCACTGGCAACGCCTGCTCGACGAGGGCCGGGTCGCCAGCGGCAGCGAGATCGCGCGGCGCGAGGGGCTGCACCCGACCACCGTCAACGAGCTGTTGCGGCTGACGCTGCTGTCGCCGACCGTGGTAAAGGGCCTGCTGGCCGGCAAGCAGCCGCGCACGCTCAGCCTGATCTGGCTGAAGAATCACGAGGTGCCGGCCTCCTGGGACGATCAGGCGGCGCTCTTCGGGCGGATGGACCGCTGAACGCGGTTCGATGCTGTGCCGGTGCCCGGCGTTGACTGCGAACCGCCGCGCGCAAGTCGCTGATTTGCCGAGGCGGGGTGCCCAGGCCAGCCATCGGTCGGATGGAGAAAAGAGAGGCCTGCGAGCGGCAAAAGGGCGCCGAAGTGGCGGCGTTACGCCCTGGCAGGGCACCGGATCACATCGGAAGCCCGCGCACACGCGCGATTCGGTCAAAAAGAAAGCCAGGCGAGAGGCCTGGCTTCTGGATGGGTGGTGGAGCCGATGGGAGTCGAACCCACGACCTCTAGAGTGCGATTCTAGCGCTCTCCCAACTGAGCTACGGCCCCGTGCGGCGCGGATGTATGGGCAGAGCGGGCTCGTGTCAAGACCGATGGCGAGGCTGGTGCGCCGCGGCACCCGCGCTATAGTGCGGCCGGCTCGCGGCCGCGGGGCCGGCCGCACCGTTGCCGGGCCCGTTCCCCTAGCATGGCTGTTCTTGCATGTATGCCATCCTTCACCTGATCGACACCGTCATCACGATCTATATCTGGCTGCTCATCGCCTCGGTGGTGCTGAGCTGGCTGATCTCGTTCAACGTGGTCAACACCGGCAACCGCATCGTCTACGACATCTACGGCTTCCTCCAGCGCATCACCGAGCCGCTCTTACGGCCGATCCGCAATTTCCTGCCCAATCTCGGTGGCATCGACATATCGCCGGTGATCCTGATCCTGGCCCTCACCTTCGTGCAGAACCTCGTCGTGCACGACCTCGCTCCGGGCCTGCTCTACCGCCCATGACCCCGAAGCTGCCGCTCGCCCGCCGCAAGGAGGGCGTCGAGCTGGCGCTCAAGGTGACGCCGAAGGCGGGGAAGGCGACCATCGAGGGCGTCGTCGTCGACGCCGCCGGAGCACCCTGGCTCGCCGTGAAGGTGACGGCTCCGCCCGATGGCGGAAAAGCGAACGAGGCCGTGCTGACACTGCTCGCCAAGCGCCTGGGCGTGCCGGCCCCGGCGATCCGGCTTGTGGCCGGCGCCACCGCACGCTGGAAGCGGGTCGCGATCGCCGGCGATCCCGAGGAGCTCGAGCGTCGTCTCCTGGCCCTCCTCCCCGGATCGGACTGAATGGCCGTGCTCGCCCGTGGCATGGCCCCGCCAGCGTCAAAGAGCAAAGTCCCCTGCACTCAGGTTGACCCGACCAGCGAGCTAGCGCTCGAACTCGGCCGCCCGGCCGGCATCGGTGAGATCCTGTCGTCCCCGGCGGGACCGTGGATCTCGGTCGCGGTGGCGCCATCGCGCTAGACGCCGTCGCCGTTGATGAGGCTCAGGCCGATGCCGCAGCATGAGCGCCCGCAATAGCCGAGCAGGCGGTTGCTCGATCAGCTCGGAAGGCCTGCCTTCCTCAGCCCGTCGAGGTAGTGCGCGCGGTCCTCCTCCCGCTTGAACGGGCGCCGCGCGCCCGCCTTCTCGATCGTCAGCGCCGGGTCGAGCCTGAGCGCCTCGGCCATCTGCGCTCGTGCTTCTTCGAGCCGATCCAGCTCGGCGTAGCTGGCGGCGAGGTAGAGGCGGGTAAGCAGATTCTGCGGCTGGAGGTCGGTGAGCGAGCGGATGACCTCCTCGTACTGCCCGAGCATGTAGAGGCCCTGCGCCAGGTTGGAGACGTACCAGTTCGGGCAGTACGGG
This sequence comes from Benzoatithermus flavus, assembly GCF_037908215.1. Lineage (NCBI taxonomy): Bacteria > Pseudomonadati > Pseudomonadota > Alphaproteobacteria > Geminicoccales > Geminicoccaceae > Benzoatithermus > Benzoatithermus flavus. The sequence goes on from NZ_JBBLZC010000046.1 coordinate 10,145, forward strand.
CTCAGGCGCATGGCTGCGCGCATCTCGACGAGGCCCCGCTCCGGGTCGCCCGCCAGCGAGCGCATCCAGCCGAGCTCCGACAGCAGGTCGGCGTCGTTCGGCAGGATCGCGTGCGCCTTCTCCTGCTCGGCCAGGGCCTCGTTCAGCCGCCGCGCCGTAAGATGCCAGTAGCCCAGCGCCCAATGCGCCCAGGGATCGGATGGATCCACATCGAGGGCTTGGCGCGCCAGCCTCTCGAGCTCCTTCAGGGTCGCCTCGGGATCAGAAGACCAGCCCATCGTGAACTCGAGCCAGTGCGCGATCGCGAGCTTGGCAAAAGCGTGGGCGTTCGAAGGGTCGAGCTCGATCGCCCTATGGAGCAGGTCCTGGCCTCGCGCCACGTCATCGCGCGTGAAGCGGTCGATGGCGGCGATACCCTGGAGCAGGAGGTCATGGGCCTGAAGCTGCTTCGCGTCCATGCGGGCGGTTCTGGCAAGCTCGGCGCGGGGGATGGCGCCGTGCCGGCTGCCGAGCGCCGTCGTGACCCGCTGCGTGATCTCATCCTGGATCGCGAACAGGTCGGCCGCCGGCCGGTCGTATCGCTCGGCCCAGAGATGCCCGTTGGCGAGGGCGTCGATGAGCTGGGCGTTGATCCGGATCTGCTCCCCCGAGCGCTGGACGCTGCCCTCGAGCACGTACTGCACGCCGAGCTGGTGCCCGATGTCCCGCACGTCGGCCACCTTGCCCTTGTAGACGAAGCTCGAGTTGCGGGCGATCACGAACAGGTCGTCGAAGCGGGACAGGGCCGTGATGATGTCCTCGCTGATGCCGTCGCTGAAATAGTCCTGCGTCGGGTCGCCGCTCATGTTCGTGAACGGCAGTACGGCGATCGACGGCTTGTCGGGCAGCGGCAGGCCGCTCGCGACGGCCGAGCTCGTAACGGACGTCTGGCCCGCGTGCCACCACCATGCGCCGCCGCCCACGAGGAGGAGGACGATGCCGGCGGCCACGGCTGGTGCTAGCCTCGGCCGCCGGGCCGGTGCCGGCCGCGGGTGGGTGCCATCGCCCGGCCCCACCCGCCAGACCTCGACCGGCTCGGCGATGTTCTTGAGGGTGTGGCGGCCCGCGGGCTCGAAGCGGAAGGCAAGCTTCCCCTTGACCTGGCTGTGGATGTTGCGGGCGATGTGGATGCCGTCGGGCTCGGCCAGGGCCTGGAGGCGAGCGGCGATGTTGACACCGTCCCCGTAGACGTCGCCTTCCTCGTGGATGACGTCGCCGAGATTGATGCCGATCCGGAGGCGGATCCTCTCCGCCTCGGGCACCCCGGCCTCGCGCTCGGCCATGCCGTTCTGCAGGAGCACGGCGCATTGCACGGCATCGACGGCGCTGGCGAACTCGCATAACAGCCCGTCGCCCATGAGCTTGACGATACGGCCGCCCTGCTCGGCGACAAGCGGTTCCACGAACTCCTTGCGGTGCGCTTTGAGGCGACTCAGCGTGCCGGTCTCGTCGCGCTCCATCAGGCGCGAATAGCCGACCACGTCGGCCGCCAGGATGGCGGCGAGCCGCCGGTCGATCCGAGGAGAGACCATGCTACGGCCCTCCGGCGTTGCTTCGATCGATCAGTTTACCGCAAACGCGAACGGCCGTCAGGTGGCGCCCTGGCCGCCACGCGCGATCACGCACCCTCGCGCTCCGCCAGCCCCAGGCAATGGAACATGAACGCGTACTGCTCGGCGAGCTCGAGCAGCGCGTCGAACCGGCCGGACTTGCCGAAATGGCCGGCATCCATGTTGGTGCGCAGGAGCAGCAGGTGCTCGTCGGTCTTGGTGGCGCGCAGGCGGGCCACGAACTTCGCGGGCTCCCAGTAGGTGACGCGCGGATCGCTGATCCCGGCCGTGACCAGCATCGGCGGGTAAGCTTGGGGCCTGATGTTGTCGTAGGGGCTGTAGCTGCGGATATACTCGAACGCCGCCCGGTCCTCGATCGGGTTGCCCCATTCCGGCCACTCGATCGGGGTCAAGGGCAGGCTCGCGTCCAGCATGGTGTTCAGCACGTCCACGAACGGCACCTCGGCGATGACGCAGCCCCAGAGCTCGGGCCGCATGTTCGTGACCGCGCCCATCAGCATCCCACCCGCACTGCCGCCCTTGATCGCGATCCGGCCGGGCTGCGTGTAGCCCTCCCGGATCAGGTACTCGGCGCAGGCGATGAAGTCGGTGAAGCTGTTCTTCTTCCTGAAGAGCTTGCCGTCGCGGTACCAGCGATAGCCCATCTCGTCGCCGCCGCGCACGTGGGCGTAGGCGAACACCATGCCGCGGTCGAGGAGCGAGAGCCTGGAGGGGGCGAAGGCCGGGTCGAGCCCGTGGCCGTAGGAGCCGTAGCCGTAGAGGAAGAGCGGTCCGCCGCCCGCGCGCGGGAAGTCCTTGCGGTGGACGATCGTGATCGGCACCTCGACCCCGTCGGGGGCGGGCGCCATCAGCCGGCGGGTGACGTAGCGGCTCTTGTCGTAGCCCGAGGGGATCTCCTGCTCCTTGCGGACGATCAGCTCGCGCGTGCCCACCACGTAGTCGATCACCGAGGGCGGGGTGACCATCGAGGTGTAGCTCACCCGGATCCGGTCGGTGGCGAACTCGCGGTTGTCGCCGAGGGTGGCCGTATAGACCGGCTCGGGGAAGTCGATGACGTGCTCCTCGCCGTCGTAGCGGCGGATGCGAATGTCCGAGAGCCCGTCCGAGCGCTCGGAGAGCACCATGAAGTCCTGAAAGCAGCTCACCGCGAGGAGATAGTGGCGGTCGTCGCCGGGGATCTCCTCGCGCCAGTTCGCTTCCTCGGGTGCGTCCTCCGGTGCCGAGACCAGGCGGAAGTTCTCGTGCCGGTCGTTGGTGAGGATCCAGAACCGGCCATGCGCGTGGTCGAGGCCGTAGCGATGCTCCTCGCGCCGGCGGGCGACCAGCCGCAACGGGCTTTCGGGATCGGCGGCGTCGAGCAGCCGGATCTCGCGGGTGACGTGGGTGCCGCTCGCGATCAGGATGAAGCAGCGGCTTCTGGTCTTGGCGAGCGAGACGAAGAAGGCGGGATCGGCCTCCTCGTAGAGGATGCGATCTTCCGCAGGGTCCTGGCCCAGCCGGTGCGCGCGGACCCGGAACGGCCGCAGCTTGTCGTTGAGCTCGACATAGAGCAGCGTGCGGCCGTCCTCGGCCCACTCGACGGCACCCGAGGTGTTGCCGACGAGATCGGCCATCCCTTCGCCGGTCTCGAGGTTCCGCAAGTGCAGGCCGTAGCGCTCCGAGCCGTCCTCGTCCGTGGTGTAGGCGAGGAGCCGCCCGTCCGGGCTCACCTCGAGTGCCCGGAGATTGAAGTAGCTCAGCCCTTCCGCGAGCTGCCGCTCGTCGAGCAGGATTTCCGCCTCGGCCGCGTCGAGGCGGCGGCGGAACCAGGTCCGGTACTGTGCGCCGGGGAAGAACTGCCAGTGATACTCGAACATACCCTCGCGCACCGGCACCGAGCGGTCGTCCTCCTTGATTCGCCCTTTGAACTCGGCGTGCAGCCGCTCGATCAGGCCCCGGTGCGGCGCCATCACCGCATCGGCATAGGCGTTCTCGGCCTCGAGATAGCCACGGATCGCGGGATCCTTGACCTCGGGATAGGACGGGTCCCGGAGCCAGGCATACTCGTCGGTCCAGGCGATCCCGAACCGCTCGAGGATCGTCGGGCGGCGCGGGGCCGTTGGCGGTGCAAGCTCGGGTGTCATCCGGCGCGCTCTTTTGACTTCGCTCTCATCGAGCAGCATTCATTCGTACACTTGGCGGAACCTGCCAAGGGCCTGATACCGCTCGGGCAGACGAGCCGCGGCCGTGGTTGTGACAATGCGCGCTCGCGGCTACAGGTTCCGGAGCTGCAGCTTCGCGGAGCATCGCGCGCTCATGGCCATCGAGGGGCGGATCGCCGGTCTGTTCGTCTATCCCGTGAAGGGCTGCGCCGGGATCGCCCTGCGCGAGGCGCTGCTGACGCCACGCGGCCTGGCTCATGACCGGCGCTGGATGATCGTGGGCCCGGACGGCCGGTTCCTGAGCCAGCGCGAGCTGCCCCGGCTCGCCCGTATCCGCCCGGCGCTGGTCGAGGCCGCCTTGCGGCTCGCGCTGGGCGGCGAGGTCGAGCTTCTGGTGCCCGACGTCGCTCGCGGCGCGCCCTTGCCGGTCCGGGTCTGGGGCGACACGGTGGAGGCGCTGGCCGTGGATCCCGCGCTCGATCGGGCGCTCTCGGACTGGCTCGGCCGTGAGGTCCGCCTGGTCCGCTTTCCGGAGAGCGGCTTTCGTCCTTGTGATCCGACCTACGCTCCGCCCGGGAGCCATACCGCGTTCGCCGACGGCTTCCCGCTGCTCGTGACGAGCGAGGGATCGCTCGCGGAGCTCAACGTGGCGCTGTCCCAAGCGGGTGCGGCGCCCGTGCCCATGGATCGCTTCCGGCCCAATCTCGTGCTGGCAGGCGTGCCGGCACGGGCCGAGGACGAGAGTGCGGCGATCCGGCTCGAGGGAGGCACGCGGCTCGGGCTCGTCAAGCGCTGCGATCGCTGTGTGGTCACCACGATCGATCAGAGCCGGGGCGAGAGGACCGGCAAGGAGCCGCTCGCCACGCTCGCGCGCATCCGGCGCAACGTGCCCACGGGTGGCGCCTGGTTCGGGCAGAACGCGGTTCCGCTCCTGGCCGACGGAGGCGTGGCGCGGCTCCGCGTCGGCCAGGGCTGCACGCTCGTGCAGGCGTGATGCGGCGATTCGTCCTTTGCCGAAGCTGCGAGCTTCAGCACCGGGCGCCTTTCGCCTAAGGTAACCGGCCGAGCGGCCGCGCGTCATGGGCACCATAACACCGAGGTCGAGCATGGATTACGAGGCGCAGTTCCGCAATGCCGTCCAGCGGGTCCGCGCGGAGGGTCGCTACCGGGTGTTTGCGGACCTGGCGCGGCAGGCGGGGGCGTTTCCCACGGCGCTCTGGC
>NZ_JBBLZC010000151.1:0-513 GCF_037908215.1 Benzoatithermus flavus
ATCGAGGAGCACGTGCACTCAGTCGGTCATAGCGAACGGAGCGGAGCGGTAAATGAACCGTATATGTCTACGCAATGGTTTGTGAAAATGAATCCGCTCGCCGAAGCCGCCATCAAGCTGCAGCAAACCGACGGCAAAGTGCAGTTCGTGCCGGAACGGTTTGAAAAAACGTATTTGCATTGGCTTGAGAACATCCGCGACTGGTGCATTTCACGCCAGCTTTGGTGGGGGCATCGCATCCCGGCATGGTACCATAAAGAAACAGGCGAAATTTACGTTGACCATGAGCCGCCAGCGGACATTGAAAATTGGGAACAAGACCCGGATGTGCTTGATACATGGTTCAGCTCGGCGCTCTGGCCGTTCTCGACCATGGGCTGGCCGGATACCGACTCGCCGGATTACAAGCGCTACTACCCGACCGATGTGCTTGTCACCGGCTATGACATCATTTTCTTCTGGGTGTCGCGCATGATTTTCCAAGGGCTTGAATTCACCGGAAAGCGTCCGTTC
>NZ_JBBLZC010000152.1:0-513 GCF_037908215.1 Benzoatithermus flavus
TAGGCGTCCCTCATTCCGTTCGTGTTCATCATCATTATAGTAGGGCATGGCCGGTTTCATAACCAATTTTTAAAAATGCGTTTTTTCATTTCCCTTCTTTCGCTTTTTATCATAAAATAAAAGTACAAGATCATAAGTTTTGATTTAAATAGTTTCAGGGGCACAATCCCTTCCTTTTTTACTTCTCTGTTTTAGAAGGGAGAGTTGAGAAATGGAAATTGAACGCATCAATGAACATACGGTGAAGTTCTACATTTCCTATGTTGATATAGAGGAGCGCGGCTTTGACCGCGAGGAAATTTGGTACAATCGGGAACGAAGCGAAGAATTATTTTGGGAAATGATGGATGAAGTTCACGGGGAAAGCGATTTTTCGCTCGATGGCCCGCTTTGGATCCAAGTGCAGGCGCTCGAAAAAGGGCTTGAAGTCGTCGTGACGAAAGCGCAGTTGTCCAAAGACGGAAGCAAGCTCGAGCTGCCGCTTCCAGAAGAGAAATGGCGCGAGTTTTCGGT
>NZ_JBBLZC010000153.1:0-513 GCF_037908215.1 Benzoatithermus flavus
GGTCCCTATTATCTGGGGGTGGCCGGGGGCGGCGGGGCGGTGTTCCTGCTGCTGGCCTGGCGGCTGCTGCGCAGCAAGGCGGGCGAGGCGGCCGATCCGCGCAACGACGACGGACTGTACGACGTCCGCGCCGGCGCCCGGGACGCGCGCAACCTGTTCGCCTTCTCGATCCTGTACCTCGCCCTTCTCTTCGCCACCCTGCTGGCCGAGCACCTGCTCGGCGTGATCCCCCTGGAGCTCGTCTAGATGAGCGATCCCGCCCGAGAATCCGAAACCGAGGCCAAGGCCCGGCGCGGCCGCAACGTCGCCCTGGCCCTGGGCCTGGCGCTATTTGTCATCCTGGTCTTCGTCGTCACCTTGGTTAAGCTGGGCGGCAATGTCCTCCACCGACCCTTCTGACCCTCAGGTCCGGCGCAACCGCCGGGTCGCGATCATCTGCGCCGCCGCCTTCGTGGGCATGATCGGCGCGGCCTACGCCTCGGTGCCGCTCTACCGGGCCTTCTGCCAGCTCAC
>NZ_JBBLZC010000154.1:0-511 GCF_037908215.1 Benzoatithermus flavus
ATTGATTTCCATATCTCTTTACAACATTTTCTAACTTAACAACTTCCAATTTGGAACCCCCTTAATTATTAAATTTGAATGCCAAATATATAAGTTGAAACTTTGTTTTACATCCGGCAGAGCGCCCGCCGCATTCTATCAAAGTCGACTTGTATGAAGGGAAAACAGAATCGAACAATCGGAAAATCTTTATTGCAACTTATATATTGTGTAAATACTATCAATTTCGTTATGATGAAAGTGGTGACAAGACAGTAGAGGAAGGAGAGTCCATATGGTTTTATTTTCCGTCATTGTGTATTTAGTCGGCATGCTTTGGATTGGCTATTGGGCGTATAAACGGACGTCCAATTTGTCTGATTATATGCTTGGCGGCCGGACGCTCGGACCGGCGGTGACGGCGCTCAGCGCCGGGGCTTCCGACATGAGCGGCTGGCTGCTCATGGGGCTGCCGGGGGCGATGTATGTCGATGGGGTGAGCGCCGCCTGGATCGTCATCGGCTTGACGCTT
>NZ_JBBLZC010000155.1:0-510 GCF_037908215.1 Benzoatithermus flavus
GCCGGTGCGCAGCGCCTCGAGCGCGGCGTCGCAGACCGCCTGCGCGGCATAGCCGTCCCAGGCGTCGGGACCGGTCGCGGTGCCGGCGGCGGCCGCGGCGAGCCATTCCTGGAGCTCGACGTCGTAGGCGCGCGCGAACCGCTCGCGCCAGTCCTCCGGCACCCGGCCGCTGAAAGCACCTTCCCGCTTGACCACGACCGGGTTGCCCTCGGCCAGCGCCGCCGCCCCGCTCTCGCCCGAGATCTCGCCGCGGATGTCGTAGCCGTAGGCGACGTTGACCGAGACCTCGACGTCGACCAGGGCACCGCTCGCCATCTCCAGCAGCACGAACAGGGGATCCCTGAGGTCCCCGGCGCGGCGGTTGCGGCGCGGCACCAGCACCCGGGTCGCCACCACCTCGTCGGCGAGCAGCCAGCGGGCGATGTCGATGTCGTGGACCGCGGTGTCGTTGATCGCCATGTCGCTGGTGTAGTGCGACGGCACGCTCGGGTTGCGGTGCACCGAATGGAA
>NZ_JBBLZC010000156.1:0-509 GCF_037908215.1 Benzoatithermus flavus
GTACTTTTTCCATTGTTTGGAGCCTTTTTTGCATCTGCTCATGAGTTTTTGCAGTTCTTTTAATTTCTTGTTTCTCAACCGATGAATGCTTCTTATTTTTCTTCCCGTGATAATGAGGCTTTCCCCATTTTCACAAATGGCTGCGATGGTGTGAATTTCCCCTGGGTCAATAGCAACACGGTTTTTACATGGATTTTCTTTTGGTTTTTTCCCATCTTCATACGATAAACAAAGCCACAAACCACGGTCATAGACCAACTCGATTTCTTTGACTTTTCCGTTTGGAAGTTTCTCTTTGTCGATTTTCACCACCAAAGGAGATTGTCGTTTTCGATTCCAAATTCCTAGCGACAGTTCCAACGTTCCGTCTTCATGCAAAACAAACCCATCTTTTGCCCATTTCGTGTTGAAATATTTTTTCTGTTTGTACGGATATTTGATTTTTTCTCCATTTTTCCGTGCTTCTTTTGCCCCATCACGGGCAAAGATATATTTATGCACAACCGCCT
>NZ_JBBLZC010000047.1:0-10999 GCF_037908215.1 Benzoatithermus flavus
CGGCGGCTTTCAGCGCCAGCGAGATCGCCGCCCCGATGCCCCGCGTCCCGCCCGTCACCAGTGCCACACGTGCCATGTCCTTCCCCCCTTTGGCGTGATCCCATTCCCCGCCCGGCAGGAAGCTCGGGCTCGCTCTCCCGAGATCCCTATCCCGACCGGGTATCATCATCGACGAAAAAGGGCGCCGCTCCCGGCGCCCCGGCCTTCGATCTCAGGGCCGCTCGACGCAGAGCGCGATGCCCATGCCGCCGCCGATGCACAGCGTCGCGAGGCCTCTCTTCGCGGCGCGCTTCTGCATCTCGTGGAGCAGCGTCACCAGCACGCGGGCACCCGAAGCGCCGATCGGATGGCCGAGGGCGATGGCGCCGCCGTTGACGTTGACCTTGTCCGTGTCCCAGCCCAGCTCGCGATTGACCGAGATCGCCTGGGCGGCGAAGGCCTCGTTGGCCTCGATCAGGTCGAGATCGTCCACCTTCCAGCCGGCCTTCTCGAGCGCCTTGCGCGAGGCCGGGATGGGGCCCGTGCCCATGATCGCGGGATCCACACCGGCCTGGGCCCAGGACACGATCCGGGCGAGCGGGGTGAGGCCGCGGCGTTCGGCCTCGTCGGCGGTCATGAGGACGACCGCGGCAGCGCCGTCGTTGATGCCCGAAGCATTGCCGGCGGTGACCGTGCCGTCCTTCGAGAAGGCGGGCCGGAGCTTCGCCATGGCATCGAGCGTGGCACCGAAGCGGGGATACTCGTCGGTATCGACCACCACGTCACCCTTGCGGGTCTGGATCGTCACCGGCGTGATCTCGTCCTTGAACCGGCCGGATTTCACCGCTGCCTCGGCCTTGTTCTGCGAGGCCACGGCGAACCGGTCCTGCTCCTCGCGGGTGATCTGCCACTTCTGGGCGATGTTCTCCGCCGTGTTGCCCATGTGATAGCCGTGGAAGGCGTCCATGAGGCCGTCGCGGAGCATGGTATCGAGGAACTCGACGCTGCCCATCTTGGTGCCGCTGCGAAGATAAGCGACGTGCGGCGCCTGGCTCATGCTCTCCTGGCCGCCGGCGACGACGATGCTGGAATCGCCGTTCAGGATCGCCTGATAGCCGAGGCAGATCGACTTGAGGCCGGAGCCGCACAGGATGTTGACGCCGTAGGCCGGGACCTCCTGCGGCACGCCGGCGTGGATCGAGGCCTGCCGTGCGGGGTTCTGGCCCTGGTTCGCGGTCAGGATCTGGCCGAGGATCACCTCGGATACCTCGGCCGGATCGACCTTGGCCCGCTCGAGTGCGGACTTGATCACGGTCTTGCCGAGATGGTGCGCCGGCACGGTGCTGAGAGCACCGTTGAACGAGCCGATCGGCGTTCGCGTGGCGCTGACGATCACAACGTCGGTCATCTGGTCATCCTCCCTCACGCACGGTCCCGCCCGGCTCTGCCGATCGGCTCCAGGCTCGAGGAAGCGAGGGCCGATCATCGCCGGGACCGGCGGTGAAGCTTTGCGATGGGTGAAGCTGGTCGCACGGTGCGGCCGGATCGCCTAGGCGCGATTCGCCGCAGCCACCGGACGAGCGGCTGTCAGAGCCGCCGCGGCGGCGCCTCGCCGACGACCATGCCGACATGGCCGGCGGCTGGCCGAATCACGCTCGCAGCCGGCAGCAGCGCTGCGAGCGCTTCGGCCGAAGCGGCCGGCACGATCCGATCGCGCCGCGGGATGGCTACGAAGGCGCGAAGCAGCAGCCCGGCCGGCTCGACCGGAATGCCGCCCAGTGTCCAGGGGCCGCGTCCCGGCCGGTTCTCGACATGTCAGTGCCACAAGCACTCCTGCGCCACCGGGTCGGCCGGCGCGACGCCGTCCGCAGGCATATCGGCGAAGCGCGCGAACTTGCGGATGACCCGGACGGGATCGAGGTGCGCGAAGAAGCTCTGCGAGAGGTCCACCGGTGCATGGCCGAGCATGGCGATGGTGGCGGCGATCGACAGCAGGCCATGGCCCGGCAGCAGCCACGTCGGGGAGCGATCGGCACGAAAATTCCAAGGAGTGGCGAGGAGTGCCAGGCCCGGCAGATCCGCCTGCCGCACGGTACCGAGTGCACAGGCGAGGAGACCGCCCATGCAGTAGCCGAGGAGCGCTGGAGAACATCCGCCCGATGCGGCCGGGTCCAGGCTCCTTGGTCGTCTCCTCGATCATGCTCACCTCCGTGCGGGCCTTCTACCCGCTCGCGGGGTGTCTCGCCTAACCGTGTCCCGGGGGAGTGCCACAACGTGGCTCCGTGCCTTCGGCAGGGAATGGACGAACGGTTGGCAACATCAACGAAATCTTCACGAGTGTGCCCCATGCTCCAGGCGCTTGCGCAACCTCGCTGGAGTCCCGCTATGCAGACGCTCCGTCGCTTCCTGAAGGACGAATCCGGTGCCACGGCCATCGAGTACGGCCTGATCGCAGCGCTCATCGCCGTTGTGGTCATCGGCGCCATAAAGGCGCTCGGCACGAATCTCGAGACGACCTTCGACAAGATTGCCGACTGCCTGGGCAGCAGCGCCAGCTGCTCTAGCTAGCAGCCGCTGGATGCCCGATGCTCGCGGCGAGCATCGGGCATTCCCCTGCCGTGACGACACAGGCCCAGAGCGGCGATACGCCATCGCAACATCGCCGGATGTGAACCCGCGACGATCCTATGAACGAGATCGGGGATGGACTGGCTCTTCTTGCCTTCATTACTCCTGCTTCTCGTATCGGCCTCCTGGCAGGACATCAGGCGGCGGCAGATCCCGAACGCGATCCCGAGCTCGATCGCCGCCCTCTGGGCCGTTCACGCGCTCTCGGCAGCAGACCCCACTCTGGCGCTCGCAGCGATCGGGGTGGCATCGGCCGTGCTGGCCGCGGGCTTCGCTGTCTGGAGGCTCGGGCTCATGGGCGGCGGTGACGTGAAGCTGACGGCTGCCCTGAGCCTCTGGTCCGGCACCGAGCATACCCTGTCCATGCTGCTGGTGATCGCCCTCTCGGGTGGTGCGCTGGCCGTGGCGATGATCGCCGCGCGCCATCCTGCTTTCATGATGCTCCCGTGCCACCGCTGGCTGGCCGGCGGCGCTACACGCGCGTTCCACACTCTAAGGGGCCCACTGCAGCATGATGCCGGTTGCCCCGAGACGTCGCTGCCCTCCCCCACCCTGCCTTACGGCGTCGCCGTCGCCGTGGGTGGATGCTGGCTCGTCCACCATCTGCTCGTCCTCTAGCAAGGAAGCTCGCCGAGATGCGCCGCCTGTTCGTTCCGGTCCTCGCCCTGCTGCTGGCCGGCACGTCGGCCTTGGCCGTCCGCGCCTGGCTGCAGGGCCACGAGCAGCCCGCCGCTGTCGCGGTGGAAACGCCGCGCCAGGAGAGCCACAAGGCGGTTCTGGTTGCCGCCAGCGACCTTCCGGCCGGCACCTTCATTCGCCCCGATCAGCTGCGCTGGCAAGAATGGCCCGATGTCTCCACCCCCGACAGCTACGTCGTCCGGGGCGAGGCCCAGGACACGGACCTCACGGGGGCCGTGCTGCGCCGGCCCGTGGCGACCGGCGAGCCCATCGTCGCCCTCAACCTGGTGCGGCCGGGCGATCGGGGCTTTCTCGCCGCGGTGCTCGATCCCGGCATGCGGGCCGTCTCGGTGCCAATCGACGAGGCGTCGGGCAACGCCGGGCTGATCCTTCCGGGCGACCGTGTCGATCTGATCCTCACCCAGACACTCGGCGCGCCGGATATCCCTTCCGGCGTGCGCCGGGTCAGCGAGACCATCCTCGAGGATGTCCGCGTCATTGCCATGGGCCGGCGGTTGCGGAGCGAGAGCGGCGACGAGGGCTCGTCCGGATCCCAGGTCCGGACCGCCACCCTCGAGACCACGCCGGCCGGCGCCGAGAAGGTCGCTCTGGTCACCGAACTCGGCAAGCTCGCCTTGAGCCTCCGCAGCCTCGCGCTGACGGAACTCCCGCCACCACGCCAGGAGAGCGGCCGCCCGACCTGGGACACGGACGTCAGTCCGGCGCTGCGCCTCGGCCACGAGCCGAGCGCAAGCCTTCTGGTCATCCGCGGAGACACGTTCGAGACGGTCAACGTTCGCCGTGGAGCGGGCTCATGATCCCGCGCATGTGGCTGTCCGGCAGCGGATCGCACCATCGCGCCGCCATGGCGATGTTGGTGATTGCCATCCTCGCTCTGATCCCGACGGCATCGGTCACGGCGGCCAGCCCGGCTCCTCCGATCGGCCAGCTCGTCCTGGAGGTCCGCAAGGGTCAGCTCGTCAAGCTGGATCGCCCAGCTGCCGCCGTTTTTCTCGCCGATCCCGAGATAGCCGACGTCCAGGCGCACTCCCCTACCTTGGTCTACGTCTTCGGCCGACGCAGCGGCGCCACCACCCTGTTCGCGGTGGACGAGCATGAGAACGTGCTTCTGCGCCGCGAGGTGGTCGTGGAGCACCATCTCTCGGAGCTGCAGCAGGTTCTGCGCGAAGCGGCCCCCGACGCGCATCTCGAAGTACGATCGGTCGATGGCGGGATCATCCTCGACGGTGCCGTTCGCGATCCGGCGAAAGCTCAGGAAGTGCGGGAGATCGCCGGCCGCTATCTGGGCGAGAACGAAGCCCTCATCAACCGTATCAGCGTCGCCGCACCGACCCAGGTGAACCTGAGGGTCCGGGTCGCCGAGGTCTCGCGCGACGTCACCAAGCTGTTCGGGATCAACTGGGAGGGCGTGTTCAGCCCGGGGGACTTCCTGTTCGGTTTCGCCACCGGACGCAGCTTCACCACCGACGGCGGTCCGCCTTTCGTGCGTGCCACCGATCCGAGCGGCGTCGCCAGCAGCCTGTTCGGCAGCTACAGCAGCAGCGACGTCAACATCAATGCTATCCTCGACGCGCTCGAGCGCGAAGGGCTGGTCAACATCCTCGCCGAGCCGAATCTGACGGCTCTGTCCGGGGAGACGGCGAGCTTCCTCGCCGGTGGGGAGTTTCCGGTGCCGGTTGGCCAGAACGACAACGGTATCGAGATTCAGTTCAAGCAGTTCGGCGTCAGCCTCGCCTTCACCCCGACGGTTCTCAGCGCGAACCGGATCAGCCTCAAGGTTCGCCCGGAAGTGAGCGACATCACGGACCGGGGGGCGATCACCGTTCGCGACCTGGTCATCCCGGCGCTCTCGACACGGCGCGCAGAGACGACGGTCGAGCTCGGCAGCGGCCAGAGCTTCGCGATCGGCGGGCTGATCTCGAACAACACCCGCACCAGCCTCGACAAGGTCCCGGGGCTCGGCGACCTGCCGATCCTGGGCGCCCTGTTCCGCTCGACGAGCTTCAGACGCAGCGAGTCCGAGCTTGTCATCATCGTGACGCCCTATCTCGTGGCCCCGGTCGCTTCGGCTCGACTCGCCACCCCTCGCGACGGCTTGGCCGATGCGAGCGATCTCGAGCGGCTGATCGAGGGCCGCCTCGCCGGAGGCGCGACGCGACCCGGCGCCGAGGCCCGTATCCAGGCCGAGCGACCGCGGCTCACCGGGCCTGCCGGCTTCATACTGGACTAGGGAGACCCCGAGATGCTCGCCCGCCCGAAGCGGCACGGCTGCACCCTGCGCTCTCTGTTCCTACTTTGTCTCGTCACGGCACCATCGGCCTGCGCGCCGCTCGATGCCGTGCCGACCGCATCCTCGAACCCGCGGCCGATCGCCGTTCCCGTGACCTACACGCACGACGTGTACTTCGCGGCGGACAGCACGGAGATCTCGGCCGACGAGGCCAAGCGGCTGCGGACCTTTCTCGATGCCCTTCCTGGAGACCGAGAGTTGAGCGTCCGCATCATCGGCATGACCGATGACCGGACCGGGGATGCCCGCCATGCTGCTCTCTCCCTGCGGCGGGCACGTGGCGTCGCCGAGCTGGCCGAGGCTCGTCGCTTCGCTGCGATCGAGATCGCCGAGCCGAGCGGGAACCGGGCGGCCATGGCCGGAGCAGGCGAGCGGCGCCGAGCTCGCAGCGATCGGGTCGAGATTCGAGTCAGTGGCTACGAAGTCCGATTGCCCGCCTGCCCGGACTGGTCACGTCGTCCCGAAGGCGACGGCCGCAATCTGCCGTTGAGCAATCTGGGATGCGCGAATGCGGTCAATCTCGGCCTCATGGTCTCGAACCCGGCCGATCTGGACCACGGTCGCGCTCTCGCCCCTGCCGACGGCAGCAGGGAGGCAGAGGCGATCGTCCGCTATCGCACGGACAAGGCGAAGCAGCTCGACACGGAGATGCTGCGGCCATGACCCTGCTCAAGGCTTCCGAAATCGATGTGGCTTTGACCGACCAGCGTCAGCTACGGGCCTTCATCGGCGACGAGCCGACACGAAAGGTCGTCGATCAGGTCGTCACGGAGCTGATGATTCCCAATGCTGCCGTCCATCGCGGCGGCATTCGCGACGCGATCCGACAGCTCGGCGAGCAGCGCTCGCCGCGCCTGTTGATCGTCGATCTCAACGAGGCCGAGCTCCCTCTGTCCGCGATCAACGAGCTGGCCGAGGTATGCGAGCCGGGTGTCGCCGTCATCGCGATCGGGACCCGCAACGATGTCGGACTGTTTCGGGACCTCATCAACAACGGTGTCAGTGATTACCTGGTCAAGCCGATCACACCATTGCTGCTGCAGAAATCCTTGCTCAGCGTCCTCGACGGCACGTCACCCACCCGGCACACGAGCAAGCTGGGTCGGCTGATTGCCGTCACAGGGGCGCGTGGTGGCGTAGGCAGCACGATGCTCGCCGTGAACTTGGCCTGGACGATAGCGCATCGGCGCCGTCGGAGAGTGGCTCTGGTCGACCTGGACCTCCATTACGGCACCGCGGCGCTCGCTCTGGATCTCGAGCCGTCCCCAGGTATGCGTGAAGCACTGGAGCAAGGGGAACGGATCGACAGTCTGTTCGTGGAACGTGCCATGGTACGGCAATCGGATACTCTTTACGTGCTGAGTGGGGAAGAAGCTCTCGGCGAGCCCGTCGTGCCGGATACTGCCGCGCTGGAGGCGCTGCTCAGAGATCTACGCAACAAGTTTCATTACGTCATCGTCGATGTCCCGAGACAGGTGACATCCTGCACGCATCATGTCCTGGAGACAGCCACCAATCTGCTGCTTATCACCGATTTGTCCTTGGCCGGCATGCGCGACACTCTGCGTCGGACCATGCTAATGCCCGCGGTCAATGCTGCCTGCCAGTTGTCCATCATAGCAAATCGGACCGGCGAGTACCGCGAAGGCGAAATCAGCCGTCGGGAATTCGAAGCAGGTCTCGGCCGAGCCATCGATGCGATGATCCCCTTCGATGCACGGTCGGTGACCAGGGCCGCCAATGCCGGTCAGCCGGTGGCTGCAGGAAGGAACAAGGTTGCGGCGGCAATCCAGGAGATCACGGACAAGCTTGCCGGAAGCGGTTCATCGAGGTCGTCCATCCGATCGTGGCTCGAACGGTTGACATGGCGATAAAGATGTTTGGCCGCCGATCCATCTCCCCACAATCTCCCGAGCCGCTCCTGCCGAAAGCGACGACGATCGTCGCGCCTTCCGAACCAGCGGCAACCGGCTCCATGGCGGCATCCGCGAACGGCGCCCCGGGTTTCGCGACGATCGGCGGCCAGCGCCCCCCCACATCCGCTGACCGCCGGATGGAGTCGCTGCGGGAGACGCACGCCCGCATTCAGGCGACGCTCTACGAGCGGATCGACGCAGCAGCGGCGGTCAAGCTGCCTCGCGAAGAGCTGCAGCAACAGATCCTCGAGCTGATTGCCGAGGTGGTTGCCGAACAGCGCTTGCCACTCAGCAGTCGAGATCAGGAAGCGCTCAGCATCACCATCATCGATAACATGGTCGGCCTGGGCCCCCTCGAGCCACTGCTGCGAGACGAGACGATAACCGATATCATGGTCAACGGACCTCATCAAATATACGTGGAACGCCGCGGCAAGCTCGAGCTGACCGACGTCAAGTTCCGCGACAATCAGAATGTCATGAATATCGCTCAAAGGATCGTGACACGAGTCGGCCGCCGGATCGACGAAACCTGCCCCATCTGCGATGCGCGCCTCGAGGATGGCAGCCGCGTCAACATCATAGCACCACCCCTCGCGATCGATGGCTGCGCCATCTCGATCCGTAAATTTGCCAAGAAAACGATCAACCTCGATTTGATGGTCCGTCAGGGGAACGCCAGCGATGCTATCGTACGAGTGCTCAAGATAGCAGCAGCATGCCGTCTCAACGTCATCATCTCGGGTGGCACCGGTTCTGGCAAGACGACATTGCTGAATGCCATGTCGCAACTGATCGATGCCGGCGAGCGTGTGGTCACGATCGAGGATGCGGCCGAGCTGCAGCTTCAGCAGCCACACGTGGTCCGGCTCGAGACCCGTCCAGCCAATCTCGAGGGTCAGGGCGAAGTCACGATGCGCGATCTCGTCAAGAATGCGCTGCGGATGCGTCCGGACCGAATCATCTGCGGCGAAGTACGTGGTGCCGAGGCCTTGGACATGCTGCAGGCCATGAATACGGGCCATGATGGATCAATGTGCACGCTTCACGCCAATACCCCGCGCGAGGCGATCACCAGGATCGAGAACATGGTCGGCATGGCGGCGGCGAACCTCTCGCCCAAGGCGATTCGTGCCCAGATCGTAGGTGCCGTGAACCTCATCCTTCAAGTCTCGCGCATGCGCGACGGAATACGCCGCATCACGCACGTTACCGAAGTCATCGGCATGGAAGGCGAGGTCGTGACTCTTCAGGATCTGTTCACCTTCGAGTACCATGGTGAAAGTCGTGACGGTTTTCTTCAAGGTGTATTCAAAGCTGCGCCGGTCCGTCCCCATTTCACCAAGCGAGCCGCCTATTATGGCCTCGATCGGGCACTCATGGCCGCGATGCAGGAATGAGTTCGCCACGGCATCATGGAGCGTGGCTCATGAGCATCGCGCTGCTGGCTCCAACCCTCGTGGCCGTCGTGACGTTCGCGGCCTGCGTCTGGACGATCCGTTCTGATCGGTGGACAAAGCGGCGAGTTAGGCAGCGCATCGAACGTGCGACCCGGTCGATGGATGTCAGGCTGGCCGGATCCACGACCATTTTCCCGGCGAGCGTTCGGCGCAAGCCTGCGCGTACATTCTTGGGACGGTTCGGTCGGGTGCTGCTGCGTTCATGGCCTCGAGCAGCGGTGTTGAAACAGCGGCTCGACGCTGCCGGAATCCGGATCGGCCCCGTCGACTTCGTCGTGTTGTGGGTCATGGCCGGGGCCGGGACGGCTTCGGCCGCGAATGCCCTCTACGACATCTCGTGGATCGTCTCTGCAGGAATTGGTGTGATTACTGCCATCGGGCTGCCTCAGCTTCTGCTCGGCAGACGAATTGCCGCACGGCAGCAGAAATTCGTGAGTCAATTCCCCGAGGCAATCGATCTCATCATCCGTGGGGTAAGATCCGGCCTCCCGGTAGCAGAAGCACTGCAGGCAGCAGGCGAGGAATTTCCAAGTCCGGTAGGGGCTCTATTTCAGGAGGTCACTGGTCACATCAAGATCGGCAAGAGCCTCCACCAAGCATTGACAATCGCCGCACAAAGCATTCAATCGCAAGAATTTAAGTTCTTCGTTATAAGCTTAACAATTCAACAGGAAACAGGCGGAAATCTCACCGAGATTCTACAGAATCTTTCAACCATGATTCGTCGGCGCAATCAGGCAAGACTTAAAATAAAAGCAATGTCTTCTGAAGCAAGAGCGTCGGCAGCGATCATAGGATCTCTTCCATTCATCATGTTTGGTCTACTTTATCTTGTCGACCCCGATTATGTCATGAAGCTGTTTACAGATCGACGCGGGCATCTTCTGCTCGGTGCGGGGTTGCTCAGCTTGGGTACGGGCATCGGCATCATGAGAGTCATGGTACGGTTTGACATATGAGCGGATCCGGCACCTACCCGCACTGGGACAGTCTGCTGATCTGGCTGGTCGGTGCGCTGACTTTTGCCAGTGTCATGAGTGTCTGGCATACTTTGCTGGAGACCAAACCTGGTATCGCACGCACGCGCGCCGTCGCCCGCCGCCGCTTGGAACTCGGCACGGATCGCGTCTCGCCCTCAAAGCGTCGCAAACCTCAGCGGCATGTCGGGTTGCTGCGAGGATTGATGCGGCATCTCAGATGGCTTCAGAAGGCCCAGATCGAAAAAGTAAACAACAAACTGATTCGCGCTGGAATACGCTCAAGAGAATCTATAATAATCTACATTGCCGCCAAATTCATCATTCCTATACTAATAGCCTCTCTCTATTTCATTTTTGCTCATGCCAATAAATTGACCATCACTTCGATCTCCTATTATGCGATGCTGTTTCCTGCCGGCTTGCTCGTCGGCTTCTTCATGCCTGACCTCTACATCATGAACCGAACGGTCAGGCGAAACCAGATGCTGGAGAAAGCACTTCCCGATGGTCTCGACCTTCTTGTGGTCTGCGCCGAAGCAGGGCTCAGCCTCGATGCGGCTCTGAGTCGTGTTGCAGAGGAGATGGTCCAGTCCTCACCGGAACTTGCCGACGAGTTGGCTATCGCGAGCATCGAGTTGAGCTTTCTACCCGAACGAAAATTGGCTTTATTTAATTTAGGAAGAAGAGTTGGTATTTCAGCCATGATAGCAGTAGTCAACACGTTGATACAAACAGAGAAATACGGCACACCACTAGCCCAATCTTTGCGGGTCATATCCGCAGAACTTCGCGAACGCCGCATGCTGCGCGCCGAAGAGAAAGCAGCGAGATTGCCAGCAATTTTGACGGTTCCTATGATATTATTTATTTTACCATCGCTTTTTGTTGTCCTTGTCGGTCCGGCAATTATCGATGTTTACGATCGGATCATCAGGTAGAGAGTACTGACCCGGTGTCTAAATGGAGTGACTAGGCCGTGTCTGCAAAGCGGTTGCACTGCCGGGATGTAGCCCCATCTGGGGCGGCTGGCACGCTTCGAGCTGACCG
>NZ_JBBLZC010000157.1:0-508 GCF_037908215.1 Benzoatithermus flavus
ACGGCAGCCACTTCATTTTCGGGTTTGCGGCTGTTTCCCAGCCGGCGCTGATTTGGAGGGGTGTCTTCCCCCGGCCATCGGTTTTTCACTTGCCGCTGGCAGCCGTCTTCATTGATTTTTTCGTGCGAAGTATAGTATGCTGATAGCACAACGATAATCATATGGAGGGATGATGGCCATGTCGATGGCATATGAAGAATATATGCGTCAGCTCGTGCAGCCGATGCGCGATGAGCTCGTCCGCGCCGGTTTCCGCGAATTGCGCACGAGTGAGGAAGTCGAGCAGTTTATGGAACAAGTGGAAGGAACGACGTTTGTCTTTGTCAACTCAGTGTGCGGCTGCGCCGCCGGACTGGCGCGCCCGGCCGCGACGCAGGCGGTGCTTAGGAGCGAGAAAAAGCCGGATCATCTTGTGACGGTATTCGCCGGCCAAGACAAAGAGGCGACGGCGAAAATGCGCGAGTACTTTGTCGGCTATGCGCCGTCCTCGCCGTCGATGGCGCTCTTA
>NZ_JBBLZC010000158.1:0-503 GCF_037908215.1 Benzoatithermus flavus
TTCGGAAGTTGTCGGGGGAGCCGAACACAACTTCTAACAAGAGGGAACCCGTACAACGGGTATCTGGGCCTGGCGTTACCCCTTGAAAGGAAGTGTTGCCATGGCGAATTATTGTTGGGCTTATCCCCATTTTGCGGATTGTGTCCTGGTATAGCAGGTTTAGATCACTGCCGCCATCCATGAGGACTTGTGTAAATTGGAGTCCGTTATCGGATATAATACCAAGGCAGTCCAGCCTGCATTCCGGATACTTCTAGAGTAATGCTGATGGTCGAAGGTGATCAGTTTTAACAACCATTGGCGAGACTTCTTTGGGATAGGCCGTATGGCGCGTATCTCTGTTGGCGCCATTCTGTTCGTCACGTGAAGTTTACTGTTTTGACTCCTTGTGGGAAATCCTTTTGTTTCCTGGTGCTCTGCTTGTGGGGTTCGTCATTGTCCTCACTTGGTGTGTTGAGCCCCTTGTGTTTGGCGTTGAGTTTGTCGGATTGCTTGAAAACCCA
>NZ_JBBLZC010000048.1:0-7150 GCF_037908215.1 Benzoatithermus flavus
AAACATCAAGAAGGGCTGATCCGGCTCGCCGGCAGCGCCGCCCCGCAAGCCTCATATCGGCGGGGCGGCGCTGCCCGGGACGGCTCTAGAACACTGTCAACCACGGAAGAAGACCATGCAGCTCAAAGGCATTCTGCCGGCTCTCGTGACACCTTTCGACGACAAGGGCGACACCGACTTCAAGACGCTCGGCAAGCTGCTCGAGCATCTGCTGGCGAAGGGTGTCCACGGCTTCGTGCCCATGGGATCGACGGGCGAGTACTACGCCATGTCGACCGAGGAGCGGAACGACGTTCTCAAGTTCGTCAAGGAGACCGTCGGGGATCGTGGCCTCCTGATCGCCGGTACCAACGCCGGGTCGACCAGGGAGGTCATCAGGCACACCGAGACCGCGAAGAAGCTCGGCTACGAAGCGGTGCTGCTGCCGCCGCCCTTCTACTCGCTCCCCACCCAGGACGAGCTGCTGGCTCATTATCAGGCGGTCCTCGATGCGGTGGATGTGGAGATCGTCCTCTACAACTTCCCGCTGCGCGCCGGTGTCGAGGTGGGCTTCGAGGTTCTCGACGCGCTCGCGGACAACCCGCGCGTGATCGGCATCAAGGAGAGCAGCGGCAATCTTTTGCGCGCGCTCGAGATCAACCGGCGCTACGGCAGCAAGTATCAGCTCTCCTGCGGCAGTGACGATCAGGCGTTCGATTTCTTCCTCTGGGGTGCCACGAGCTGGATCTGCGGCCCGGCGAACTGCCTGGTCGAGCCGGTGGTCAAGTTCTACGACGCCTTCACCGCCGGCGACCTCAAAACGGCGCAGGCGTTGGCCGCAGCCTTCTACCCACTGATGACCAACCTCGAATCCGGCAAGTTCGTCCAGAAGGTCAAGTACGGCTGCGAGCTCATGGGCATCCCGGTCGGCGAGACCCGTCGCCCGCTGCTGCCACTCAGCGCCGCCGAGAAGGCGGCGTTCGGCGCCGTCTTCGCCGCCGCGAACGCCGCGTGATGCCATGAGCCGCGGCGACCAGCAGCCCGCCCTCCCCATCGCCGTGGTCGGTGCCGGTATCATCGGCACGGCCATCGCGTTCGAGCTGCAGCGCCGCGGTCGAACCGTGGTGCTGATCGACCGGGACGAGCCCGGACGGGGTGCATCCTACGGCAACATGGCGAGCATCGCGGTGACGGAATTCATGCCGGCCTCGCGCCCATCCATGTGGGCGCAGTTGCCGAAGTGGCTTCTCGACCCGGAAGGCCCGGTCCGGCTGCGGCCGAGTTACCTGCCGCGGCTGATGCCCTGGTTTCTGCGTTTCGTCGCGGCGAGCCGGCCGTCTCGCCTGCGCGCGCTCGAGGCAGCCGGGGCCGCGCTCTGCGGGCGCGTCTACGAGGATCTCCTGCCGCTTCTGGAGGCGGCCGGCCTTTCCGACGTGCTGAGCGAGGAGGGCTGCCTCGCTCTCTATGCCGGCGAGGCCGAGTTCGCCGCGGACCGCGAGCATCTCGAGCTCGTCGAGCGCTTCGGCATCGCCCACGAGGTTCTCGAGGGCGATGCCGCCCGCGCCCTCGAGCCGGCGCTCGGCAGCAAGATCACCCGTGCCGTGCTCTTCCCCAAGAACCGGTCGGTGCGCGACCCTTTCCAGCTCGTCACGGCACTGGCGGCGCGTGTCCGCGAACGCGGTGGGCGCATCGAACGGGGCGAGGTCGTCGCCTTCGAGCGGGCGCAGGGCCGCATCGCGGCGCTGCGCCTTGCAGACGGACGCTCGATCCCGGTGTCGCAGGCGGTGATCGCCGCTGGCGCCTATTCGGGACGCCTCGCCAAGCTCGTGGACGAGCCGATCCCGCTCGAGACCGAGCGCGGCTATCACACGCAGATCATGGCGCCCGGCATTGCTTTACGCCATGCGCTCATCTGGCCGGCCCGTGCCTTCATGGTGACGCCGACTGCCGGCGGCATCCGGGTGGGCGGCACGGTGGAGATGGCCGGGCTCGACGCCCCGCCGGACTATCGTCGTGCCAAGGTGTTGGCCAAGCGCGCCAGAGAGGCCCTGCCGGACCTGCAGATCGCCGCGGCATCCGAGTGGATGGGGCATCGCCCGGCCCTGCCGGACACGGTGCCGATCATCGGCCCTTCGGCCAAGACACGAGGCCTCTACTACGCCACGGGTCACGGCCATCTCGGCCTCACCTACGCGGCGACGACCGCCCGGCTGATCGCCGATCTCGCGACCGGGCAGAAGCCGCCGCTCGATCTCTCACCCTATCGGGTCGACCGCTTCTGACGAAAGGGCTTGGCGCATGACATCCGATCAGAACCGTTCCGCCGCGAAGACGCAGGCACCGGTCGCCGTGATCACCGCGGGCGGCCGCGGCATGGGTGCCGCCATCGCACGTGAACTCCACGCTCGCGGCTACCGGCTCGCCCTGATGTCGCCGTCCGGCAGCGCCGAAGCCCTCGCGGCCGAGCTGGGTGGCCTCAGCGTGCGAGGCTCGACCGAGAACGCCAGCGATCTGAAGAAGCTGGTCGACAGCGCCGAGGAGGCCTTTGGCCGGATCGATGCCGTGGTCAATCACACCGGCCATCCGCCGAAAGGCGACCTCCTCGACATCACCGACGAGAGCTGGGCGCGCGGCAACGAGATGATGCTGCTGTCCGTGGTGCGGATGGCGCGCCTGGTCACGCCGCTGATGCTGCGGCAGGGCAGGGGCGCTTTCGTCAACATCACCACCTTCGCCGCCTTCGAGCCGACGCTGAAGTTCCCGGTGTCCTGCGCCTACCGCGCCGCCGTCGGCGCCTACACCAAGCTCTACGCCGATCGCTACGCCGCCGACAACATCCGCATGAACGCGCTGCTGCCGGGCTATATCGACAGCCTCGATCACACGCCCGAGACCGCCGCCACGGTGCCGATGCGCCGCATCGGCACCGTCATGGAGATCGCCAGGACGGCGGCGTTCCTCCTGTCCGACGACGCCGGCTACATCACGGGACAGAACATCCGCGTCGACGGCGGCATCACCCGCCACGTCTGACACCCGAGAAAGACCATGCGCAGCGAACTCTATATCGACGGGAAATGGGTCGAGCCCAAGAAGGGCGGCACGTTCCCCGTGATCAACCCGGCGACCGAAGAGGTCGTCCATCACGCCCCCTCCGGCACGGCTGAAGATGTCGATGCGGCGGTCGAGGCCGCGCGCCGAGCCTTCGACGAAGGCCCCTGGCCGCGGCTCTCAGGTGCCGAGCGCGCGCGCTACCTGCGTGCCATCGCCGCGGGCATCCGGGCGCGCCAGGGGGAGCTCGCGCGCCTCGAGGTGATCGACAACGGTAAGCCGCTGCCGGAAGCCGAATGGGACATCGCGGACGCCGCTGGCTGCTTCGAGTTCTATGCCGGCTTGGCCGATGAGCTGGATGCCAAGAGAGAAGAGGCGATAGCACTCGGCGATGCCCGCTTCAGCTCCAAAGCGGTCAAGGAGCCGCTCGGCGTCGCCGGTGCCATCATCCCGTGGAACTACCCGCTGCTGATGGCCGCGTGGAAGGTGGCACCTGCACTCGCCGCCGGCTGCACCGTAGTGCTCAAGCCGTCCGAGCTGACGCCGCTGACGGCGCTCGAGCTCGGCGCGATCGCCGACGAGGCCGGCCTGCCCGAGGGCGTGCTCAACATCGTCACGGGCTTCGGCCCGGATGCCGGCCAGCCGCTCGCCGACCATCCAGGGGTCGACAAGCTGGCGTTCACCGGCTCGGTGCCGACCGGCTCCAGGATCATGGCGGCGGCGGCACGCGACATCAAGAAGGTGAGCCTCGAGCTCGGCGGCAAGTCCCCGTTCCTGGTCTTCGGCGACTCCGACCTCGAGCAGGCCGTCGAGTGGATCATGTTCGGGATCTTCTGGAACCAGGGGCAGGTCTGCTCGGCGACGTCCCGCGTGCTCGTGCAGGACGGCCTCTACGACCGCCTCTTGGACCGGCTCGTCGCCGAGACGCAGCGGATCAAGATCGGCAACGGGCTGGAGGAAGGCACGCTGCTCGGTCCACTCGTGTCGAAGGGGCAGCTCGAGAAGGTGCTGGCCGCGATCGACAAGGCACGCGCGGATGGTGCGGTCGTCGCGACCGGCGGCACGCGGGCGAGCGGCTTCAACACCGGCTACTTCGTCGAGCCAACCGTGCTGGTCGACGTGCCGCTCGCGAGCGACGCCTGGCGTGAGGAGATCTTCGGGCCCGTGGTCTGTGTGCGCCCCTTTGCCGACGAGGCGGAGGCGGTGCGGCTCGCCAACGACAGCCGCTACGGCCTGGCCGCGGCGGTGATGTCCGAGGATCTGAACCGCGCCGAGCGGGTCGCGGCCGCGTTGCGTGCCGGGATCGTCTGGATCAACTGCTCCCAGCCGACCTTCACCGAAGCACCTTGGGGTGGCTACAAGCAGTCCGGCATCGGGCGCGAGCTCGGGCGCTGGGGCCTGGAGAACTATCTCGAGACCAAGCAGATCACCCGCTTCGCGGCGGACGAGCCCTGGGGCTGGTACATCAAGTGAAAGGGACGACGCCGATGAGATGGGAGCGGTCGATCGAGCTCGTTCAGGTCCATTGCCAGGGCGAGATCGGCAAGGTGATCGTGGGCGGCGCACCGGAGATTCCCGGCCGCACGCCGCTCGAGAAGATGAACCACCTCAACGAGGTCGACGACAGCCTGCGCCGTTTCGTGACCTTCGAGCCGCGCGCCTGCGCGCAGATGTCGGTCAACCTGCTGCTGCCGCCCAGCCGGCCGGATGCCGACGCGGGCTTCATCGTGCTGCAGGCCGACCGCGCGCACCCGATGTCGGGTAGCAACTGCATCTGCGTGGTCACAGCCCTTCTGGAAACCGGCCGGGTGCCGATGGTCGAGCCCGAAACGGTCGTCCGTCTCGACACGCCGGCCGGCCTGGTCACCGTCCGCGCCCGCTGTGCCAACGGCCGCTGCCGGTCGGTGAGCCTCGACAACGTTCCCGCCTTCGTCGAGGCGCTCGATCAGCCGATCGCGACCCCGCGCTGGGGCCGGATCAAGGCCCACATCGCCTTCGGCGGCGTCTACTACGCCATCATCGACGTGGACCAGATCGGGCTCGCGATCGAGCCGCGCCATGCCCGCGAGCTCGCGGAAGCCGGCATGGCACTCAAGGCGCTCCTCGCCGAGCAGGTCTCGGTGCGCCATCCCGAGCTCGGTATCGACGAGATCGCCTACGTCATGTTCCGCAACCGCGAGCCCGACGGCGTGATCCGCACCTGCACCACGCTCAAGCCCGGCCGGGTCGACCGCTCGCCGTGCGGGACCGGCAGCTCCGCCAATCTCGCCGTGCTCCACGCGATGGGCGAGGTCGGGGTCGGGGATAGGCGGCGCTCGCGCTCGATCATCGGCGGCGAGTTTCTGGCCGAGGTGATCGGCGAGACCACCGTTGGCGGCCGGGTCGCGGTGCTGCCCCGCATCACCGGGCAGGGCTGGATCTACGGCCGCGAGGAGCTCCGCCTCGACACGGACGACCCGTTCCCGGCCGGCTTCACCCTCTCGGATACCTGGGGTCCCCAGGTCGATCAGTTGGGCTGACCTTCGAGACGAGCGCGGAGGCCGGAAACGAAGGGGCCGGCTCGCCGGGCGGGCGGCTCCGGCCACGAGAGCGGTCGATCGGCCATCCAGCACAGTCGGGACGAGAATGGCGCTGCAACCCTTCTCGGGTGCAGCGCAGGGAGATCGTTATGTCTTACGCCAATCTCAGCAACAGACCTTCACTCGACCATTACTGGATGCCGTTCACGGCGAACCGCCAGTTCAAGGCCGCGCCGCGCATGCTGGTGTCGGCGGAGGGCATGCACTACGTCAGCGACGACGGGCGCCCCGTTCTCGACGGCACGGCCGGGCTCTGGTGCGTGAACGCCGGCCACGGGCGGCGCCAGATCACCGATGCGGTGGCCCGCCAGCTCGCCACGCTCGATTATGCCCCCTCCTTCCAGATGGGCCATCCGCTCGCCTTCGACTTCGCCGAGCGGCTGGCGAGGATCGCGCCGGGCGGTGCTGCGGCCGGGCTCGACCGCGTCTTCTTCACCGGCTCGGGCTCCGAATCGGTGGATACGGCGCTCAAGATCGCCATCGCTTACCAGCGCGCTATCGGCCAGGGCACGCGCACCCGCTTCATCGGCCGCGAGCGCGGCTATCATGGCGTCGGCTTTGGCGGCATCTCGGTCGGCGGCATCGTCAACAACCGCCGCGTCTTCCCCCAGCTCCCCGGCGTCGACCATCTGCGCCATACCCATGATCCGGCCCGCAATGCGTTCGCGAAGGGACTGCCGGAGCATGGCGCCGAGCTCGCCGATGATCTGGAGCGCCTGGTCGCCCTGCACGGTGCCGAGACCATCGCCGCCGTCATCGTGGAGCCGGTTGCCGGCTCGACCGGCGTCCTGGTTCCGCCCAAGGGCTATCTGGAGCGCCTGCGCGAGATCGCGACCCGCCACGGCATCCTCCTGATCTTCGATGAGGTCATCACCGGTTTCGGCCGCCTCGGGGCACCCTTTGCTGTCGATTATTTCGGTGTCGTGCCGGACCTCGTGACCACGGCCAAGGGCCTGACCAACGGTGTCATCCCGATGGGTGCCGTCTTCGTGAGCCGCAAGGTGCACGACGCGCTGATGACCGGCCCGGAAGCGGCGATCGAGCTGTTCCACGGCTACACCTATTCCGGCCATCCGGTGGCCTGCGCCGCGGGCATCGCCACGCTCGAGATCTACGAGGAGGAGGGCCTGCTCACCCGCGCGGCAGAGCTGGCGGGAGCCTGGCAGGACGCGATTCATGCGCTGAAGGGGCTGCCGCACGTCATCGACATCCGCACGATCGGCCTCGTCGCCGGCATCGAGCTCGAGTCGCGGCCGGGTGCCGCGGGTGCGCGCGCCTACAACGCCTTTATCGACTGCTTCCAGAACGGCGTCCTCATCCGCGTGACCGGTGACATCATCGCCCTGTCGCCACCTCTGATCGCCGAGCCGTCCCATATCGACGAGATCGTCACCAGGCTCACCGCTGCGCTCCGGCGCGTCCACTGATCGGAATGCCGAGGGCGATGTCATGACCCGAGAGATTCAGCACTTCATCGGCGGCAAGCTGGTGGCGGGCCGCAGCGGCCGCACCGCGCCGGTGTTCGACCCGGCGACCGGCGA
>NZ_JBBLZC010000159.1:0-503 GCF_037908215.1 Benzoatithermus flavus
GCCGGCTCGGTGCCCGACGCGCCGGCGCTGCACGCGCGTGCTCCCGTGCCGGGCGGCGGGCTCGTCCCCCACCGCGACCGTAACCGTAAGAGTGCGCTGGCCAGCCGTTCCCGGATGGCCCGACCCGCACGGCGATCGACCGTTCGGGATGGCTGGTGCCGCGAGGTGCCTCGGGGTGGCCTGACCCGCCCGCTGATCGACCGCCATCCGTGTTCTTCCCCGGATCCGTCGGCCGCCCGCGGACACCTCGTGGCGAGGCTCCGCTTCGCCGGCGCCGATGACCCGGAAAGGGCCTTGTCACGTTACCGTCCTGTCCAGGCATCCGGTGTCGGTGGAACGTCATGACGTTGGGTAGCGTCCGTGGTCGTGGTGGCCATTCGGCGGCCCATGCGGGTGTAGGGCGAGGGGTCATCGGGCCGACCGGCCAGGGTGGGGTTGCGCGGCTTCACCGGAGGGCGGACCGAGGACGGACGGCCACGGGCCGAGCGGCTGCCAAAGGCCGC
>NZ_JBBLZC010000160.1:0-503 GCF_037908215.1 Benzoatithermus flavus
GGGTACCCCTTACGCGATACGGAGCTGTTTTTTGATCACATCAACGGGAATATCTTGCTTTGCAGCGTCATAAATGAACTCGACGACGCTGTGGTCTTTCCGCGACCGAAGAAGCTCCAGCCCGGTGGAGAGGTTTTGGCGGGATTCGGCGATGCTGTACACGCAGGAGAGCAGCACCACCGCCCAATACCGTTTCACCGCCCGAATGTGGCGAACGCGGTATCCATCCAGCTTCAGTTGATCTTTCGCCTGCCGGAAAAAGCACTCGATCGTCCAACGCTGAGCATAGTAACGCAAGATGTCTTCGTCCCCGAGTTCCCGGTCGGTGCTCAAGATGCAATGAAGATGTTCCGGCGCCATCGGCTGATTCGCCTTCCAAGCCAGCAGCACCACCGCGTCATCGAGGCCATGGATGGCCCCCTCATAGCGATACACGCGATAACGCTCCTGCCCCACCGTGACGAGGCGGGTGTCTTTGGACTCGATATAGCGGGCAAACTGCT
>NZ_JBBLZC010000161.1:0-501 GCF_037908215.1 Benzoatithermus flavus
TGGGTGACGATCGCCACATGGCGGGCGCCCATCCGCTCAGCCAACGCAACCGTCTCGGCGAGCGCCCGTTTGATGCGCGCTTGAAACGAAACATAGCTTTCTCCGGCGGGCGGCGCCGTCGAAAATGGCGACTCGAGCCATCGTTTGTACGCGAGATCCGTTTCGAGTTCGGCGAACGTTTTCCCTTCCCAGACGCCAAAAAAAAGCTCGCGCCATCCGCTCGTACACCAGTCCGGCTGGCGGCTGCCAAACAGCAGCGACGCCGTCTCCCAGCAACGGCGAAGATCGCTTGTCACGATGCAGTCGACCGGATATGGCCACTCGACCCGCAAACGGCGCAGCCTGCTATGTTCCGCGGCCGAAAGCGGCGCGTCCGTCCAGCCGATATATGCATTGCGCCGATTCAGTTCCGTCATCCCATGACGGATAAGCGTAACAGCCAAAGGACGCCCCATAGCACGGTCTCTCCCCCTTCGATGAGCGCGCCGAGCACATCGCCGC
>NZ_JBBLZC010000049.1:0-6656 GCF_037908215.1 Benzoatithermus flavus
ACGCCAGACTTTGTGGGAGCCGTTGATGCGTCAACCTTTGGTGCGAAGATGCCTCGCGCTAGCTGGGACTTCATCGGATCGCTCAAGATTCGCGTCCCGCCAATCGAAGTTCAATCAAGTATCGCCGACTACCTCGACCGCGAAACCGCCCGCATCGACGCGCTGATTGCCGAGAAGGAACGCATGCTGGCGCTGCTGGAAGAAAAACGCGCCGCCCTCATCAGCCGCGTCGTCACCTGCGGCCTCGATCCCAACGTCCCGCTCAAGCCTTCCGGTCAGGAGTGGCTGGGCGAGATTCCGGCGCATTGGCCAACAACCAAATTCTCTTGGGACGTTTTCATATCTGAGGGGCAGGTCGATCCTGAAGATGACCGTTTCTTAGAAATGATCCTGATAGCCCCCAATCATATTGAGTCACGCACGGGGCATGTTATCTGTACAGAGACCTCTGTAGAACAAGGTGCGATAAGTGGGAATTATTTGTTCAGAAAGGGCGATGTCCTTTATTCAAAAATTCGTCCCGCACTGCGTAAGCTCGCACTGGCCGATGAGGACTGCTTGTGTAGTGCGAACATGTACGCGCTCCGTCCGTCCGAGAGACTGCTGCCAAAGTATCTGCAGTATCTCTTGCTCTCCGAGGATTTCTCTACGTGGGCAGAGCTCGAATCCGCTCGGGTCGCAATGCCAAAGATCAATCGGAAGGCTCTTGGTGCTATACGAATACCAGTTCCTCCACTTCAAGAACAAGAACGAATTGTTACTGAAATTCGGAATGGTACAGAACGAATCGACCGCCAGCGCAAGGCAATTCGAATGAGCGTTGATTTGCTGAAGGAACGCCGTGCCCCACTGATTACTGCCGCGGTGACTGGACAGATTACCGTTAAGGAACAATGCCTATGAATCTCAAGTTTACTGGCACCCCCGAGGAACTAAGGCACAAGCTCTCGTCTCTCGGCGGCGAATGGAGCGATGGTCAATCAAATAAAATGGTGCTCCGCCTCAATGGAGGAGTCCTGAACTGGTTCATCAGTACGGGAACGCTGCAATTCCAGGGCAGGAGTCCAGGACTTGAGCAGTTACAAACCTCTGTTCCTCATCTGCTTTATCCCGAGGAATACAAAGAACACGAGGTGACGATTGCGCAGGCTGCGGAAGTGGCCACAGGGATAAAGCCGAGTGACGAGAAGACAGATACCCCGGAAGGTCTCTATCTGCAAGGGAAATTCCAAGACACTGAATTGGTTATTGGTATCGTGAACGCCGTCGGGACCGAGTACATGCGCGTACTAGGTCCGCTGATAGACCGTCTGCAAGGTTTCGGATATGCCGTGAAAGAGATTCGTGTGTCGGATCTATTGCCCAGACCAGATGGCAAAGTTGGGGAGTATGATCGAATAAAACACTACATGAAACATGGCGATGAACTCAGAAACAAAACAAGAAACAACGCGATACTAGCAGCCGGAGCAGCTCATAAGATTAAGGAATTGCGGGAAAGCGATCCAAAAAAGACGGCGTACATTGTCAACTCTTTAAAACATCCGGATGAGGTCGAGTTTTTGCGCAAGGTATATGGCGAGGGGTTCTACTTGTTCGGCATTCACGCCGATGAGAAACGCAGGCACACCTATCTAGTCCATGATAAATCGCTAACTCAAGTGCAAGCTGAAGAACTTATTCGCGTCGATGAAGATGAGAAGATCGAACACGGGCAGAGAACCAGGGATACTTTCCATTTGTCTGATTTTTTTATCAGTCTTGGAAAAAACAACGACCAAGTAAAGAATACGATTCAGCGGTTTTTGGAGTTGCTTTTCTCCAATCCATTCAGAAGCCCGACTTTTGACGAGTTTGCTATGTTTATGGCGTTCAACTCCTCAATCAGGTCTAGCGACCTATCTCGACAGGTTGGCGCCATCATTGCGCGCAATCAACAGATCCTCGCAACTGGAGCCAATGACACACCCAAATTTGGTGGCGGTCAGTATTGGGCGGAGGTCGACCCTGCAACCGGTGAGGTGTATGACGTAGAAGACGGTAAGGACTATAAGAGGGAAAAGGATTCGAACAAGGCGGCTCAGCAAGAGATTATTCATGAAATTGTTAACACACTAATCGAACAGTCATTTGCGAGCGAAGAGAGGAGGCGAGAGCTCGAATCTATTCTTGCGAAGAGCAAGATATCCAACCTAACTGAGTTCGGACGGGTAGTCCATGCCGAAATGGAAGCAATCCTGTCCTGCGCGCGCGTTGGTATTTCGACGTTGGGGGCAACGCTGTATTGCACGACCTTCCCTTGTCACAACTGCGCCAAACACATCATTGATGCTGGGATAAAGCGTGTCGTTTATGTCGAACCTTACCCAAAGAGTCGGGCGCTGGACCTTCACTCTGAAGCGATATCACTTCGAATAAGTTTCGATGAACATCCCAAAGATGATCGTGTCTTGTTTGAGCCTTTCACTGGAGTTGGTGCCAGACGGTTCCTCGATCTTTTTTCCATGTCGCTTGGCGGTGGTTCAAAGCTTAAGCGAAAAGACAAGACAGGACGCACTGTCGAGTGGAGTAAGGAGAACGCGGTTGCCCGCACACCATTGCTTCCAAAGTCGTACTTGGATATTGAGAAAGCGGCTTCTGACCTCTGGGAAAAACGGGCCAGCACATGAAGCGCACCAGCGAAGCCGCGTTCGAAACCGCCATCGAGGCGATTCTGCTGGCCGATGGTTATGCGCGGATCGACGCCAAGGGCTTCGACCGCGAGCGGGCCATCTTCCCCGAAGAGGCGCTGGCCTTCATCCGGTCCACCCAGGGCGCGGTGTGGCAGAAGCTGGAGGCGCTGCACGGCGAGCAGACCGGTGCGCGGGTGTTGGAGTCCTTGTGCAAGTGGCTGGACACCCACGGCGCGCTGGCCACGCTGCGCCATGGCTTCAAGTGTTTCGGCAAGACTTTGCGGATTGCCTTCTTTCGTCCCGCCCATGGCCTGAACCCGGAGCTGGAGGCGCGCTACCAGGCCAATCGGCTGGGGTTGACCCGGCAGTTGCACTACAGCCCGACATCGGAGAAGTCGCTGGACGTGGTGCTGTCGGTCAACGGCATCCCGGTGGTGACGCTGGAACTCAAGAACCCCTTGAGCGGCCAGACCGCGGCCAACGCCATCCATCAGTACCGTCACGACCGGGACCCGCGCGAACCGATCTTCGTGTTCAGCAAGCGTGCGCTGGTGCATTTTGCGGTAGACACCGAGGAGGCGCACATGGCCATGCGGCTGGCGGGCTCCTCCACCCACTTTCTGCCCTTCAATCGGGGCGTGGACGGCGGCGCCGGCAATCCGCCCGACCCCGCGGGGCGCAATTACAAGACGGCCTACCTGTGGGAAGAGGTGCTGCAGCGTGACAGCCTGCTCGACCTGCTCGCCCGCTTCCTGCATCTGGATGTGCAAGAGAAAACCACGGACGAGGGCAAGAAGGTTCGCAAGGAGAGCTTGATCTTCCCGCGCTACCACCAGCTTCAGGCCGTGCGGCAGCTGGTCGCGGCGGCGGCCAGCGAGGGCGTGGGCCACAACTATCTGGTGGAACATTCGGCCGGCAGCGGCAAGAGCAACACCATTGCCTGGCTAGCGCATCGGCTGTCCAGTCTGCACAACGCGCGCGACGAGCGGCTGTTCGACAGCGTGGTGGTCATCACCGACCGTGTGGTGCTGGACCGTCAGTTGCAGAACACGATCTACCAGTTCGACCACCGCCAGGGTGTGGTGCAGAAAATCGATGAGGACTCGCGCCAGCTGGCCGAGGCCCTGGAAGCCGGAGTGCCGATCATCATCACCACGCTGCAGAAGTTCCCGTTCGTGTCGGGGCAGCTGGCCAAGCTGAGCGAGGAGCGCGGCGAAGGCAGCAAGAGTCATCTGCCGGCCCGCCGGTACGCGGTGATCATCGACGAGGCGCACAGCTCGCAATCCGGCGAGACGGCGACCGAGCTCAAGGGCGTGCTCGGTGGCGAGCATCTGCGCCGCAAGGCGCAGGAGATGGCCGAGGAAGAAGGCGAAGTCGAACTGGAGCGCCTGTTCCGCTCCATGGCCAAGCGTGGGCATCAGCCGAACATCAGCTTCTTCGCTTTCACCGCCACGCCCAAGCACAAGACGCTGGCGATCTTCGGCCGCAACGGCGAGCCCTTCCACCGCTACACCATGCGCCAGGCCATCGAGGAAGGCTTCATCGAAGACGTGCTCAGGAACTACGTCACCTACAAGACCTACTACAAGCTGATCAAGAAGGCCCAGGACGACCCCAACGTCGAGCGCAAGAAGGCGGCCAAGGCGCTGGCCCGTTTCATGCGGCTGCACCCGCACAACATCGGCCAGAAGACCGAGGTGATGGTCGAGCACTTCCAGCACTTCACCCGGCACAAGATCGGCGGCCACGCCAAGGCGATGGTGGTCACCGGCTTGCGGCTGGAGGCGGTGCGCTACAAGCAGGAATTCGATCGCTACATCCGGGAGAAGGGTTACCCGATCCGGAGCCTCGTGGCGTTTTCGGGCTCGGTGAACGACGACAAGATACCGGGGAAGTCGTACACCGAGGTGGAGATGAACGGTGGCCTCAAGGAGAAGGACTTGCCCGACACCTTCGCCAAACCGGACTACCGGGTCTTGCTGGTCGCGGAGAAATACCAGACCGGCTTCGATCAGCCGCTGCTGCACACGATGTATGTCGACAAGCGCCTGGCCGGCATTCAGGCCGTGCAGACCCTCTCACGCCTGAATCGAACGCACCCGTTGAAGGACGACACCTTCGTGCTAGACTTCGTCAATGAGCCGGGCGACATCCAGGAGGCGTTTCGCCAGTACTACGAAGGCTCGGTCATGGGCGAAGAGGTCGACCCCGACCGGCTGTACGAAGTCAAGGCCGAACTCGACGCCTCGGACATCTCTGCAGACCGAGGTGGCCGACTTCGCTCGCGTGTTCTTCGCGCCCAAGCGCCGCCAAAGCCCCGGCGACCACAAGGCGATCAACGCGATTCTCGACCAGGCCGTCGCGCGCTTTTCGCAGATGCAAGGCACACAGGAAGAGGAGGCCGAGCTTTGGCGCGGCAAGCTGCAGGCCTTCCAAAACCTCTACAGCTTCCTGAGCCAGGTGATCCCTTACCAGGACAGCGATCTCGAAAAGCTTTACACCTACCTGCGGCACCTCGCATTGAAGCTGCCCAAGCGCAGGAGCGGGCCGGGCTACCAGTTCGACGAGGAGGTCGAACTCGACTACTACCGGCTGCAGAAGATCAGTGAAGGCTCGATCAGCCTGAACGAGGGCTACGCCAAGCCACTGGACGGCCCTCGCGAGGTGGGGTCGGGCATGGTCCGTGAAGAGCATGTTTCGCTGTCACGCCTGATTGACATCATCAACCAGCGCTTTGGCGGCGAGTTGAACGAAGCCGATCAGCTGTTCTTCGACCAAATCGCAGAGGCCGCGAGTCAGAACGAGTCGCTGCAGAAAGCAGCCGAGGTCAATTCGCTGGACAAGTTTCAGCTCGTGTTTCGGCAGGTCCTCGAGTCCTTGTTCATCGAGCGCATGAAACTGAACGAGGAGCTGTTCACCGACTACATGGGCAAGCCAGAACTGCAGGAGCTGGTCTCGAAATGGCTAGGAAGCCAGGTCTACGACCGTCTCGCGACGGCGAAGAGAACTGGCGCGTAGGGCGAGTTGATGCCCGCCGGTGTGGTCGGTTTGCCGGACTGATCGACTCGCCCCGGCAACCCGCGCCGGTGCGCGTAAGCTCGAAAAGCCAGTCTGCGGATGGTCAACCACCTGCCACGAGGTCCATGACCGCGTCGCCGCTATGCAAGTCTGCAGGCGCAGCACCACCCACGGCTGGCGCAGGCAATACGGGATACGGGCGACGGAGGGCCAGGATTCTTGCGTACCATGGTCTTTGAGAGACGGCTTGTCAGGGCCGACGTCTACATGTCGTGACCGGCGCCAGCGGTGGTCTATCCGACCCCACGTGTTCTCTACAGCCCGCCCTGGACATGCATGCGCCGCAGCCGTTGTACGTATACCCGGCACCCGTGGTGGTTTACCCGGGCTACGGCAAGAAGTGGTACCTGCACGAAGCAAGACGTGACGGCAGGCGCAGCGACCGAGCAGCAGCTGGGGCGATTGATCTCCTCACGGGGCGTTTGGAACCCAGCCGCAAGCCCCCCTGAGGGGGCGCAGAATGCACGTCGGCAGGGGTGACGATGTAAGGCATAAGGCGCCCGGGGTGAGGAAAATCTCAGTGCTTGCGCATGGGCGCAAAGTCGATCGGCACCCAACTGTGGCGTCTGCGTCTGTCGAACCTCACGTGACCGATCCCTGGGAAGGGCAGGTGCATGCCGGTCACGAGTAGGAGGTCTTTCGCGCTCATTCCCAGCATCCGCTTGCGCGTGGCAGCCGCCTGCTTCTGGTCGGGGTCGAACGCGATCGTGGTCTGCCACCGGCTGAACTGCACGTACGTGTTGTGTACGATGTCTCCCCAGACGAGCAACCGCTCCCCGGCCGATTTCAGCAGGAAGCGCGTATGCCCCGGCGTATGCCCGGGCGTGGCAAGCGCGCGGATACCGGGCAGCACCTACACCTCAGCCCCATTGAAGGTCTTGGTCCGGCCGGCGGCGATATAGTGGC